>QXZR01000099.1 GCA_009886265.1 Flavobacteriaceae bacterium | reverse complement strand
CTTAGCCTTATTTTGGCAGGCAAACTCAAACCCGAAGATGCCACGGAACTAAAGGCGTTGTTTCAGTAGGGGGTGAGCTGAATGAAGACGGCGATGAGGTAACACACCTTCGCGCACTTGATATCCAAGACCACTTCTTTCGTTCCAAAACAACAGCGGAGGTGCTGCCACGCCCCGTGCTGTTTTCTGAAATAAACAACAGCCATATTGGAATGTATGTGGAAGTTGCCAATGTGCGCTTTGCTGCTGCAGAACAAGGGAAGCCTTTTGTTGACCCCAAGGATTATTACGACACCCAGCGCAAGATGGAAGCCTGCGAAGGCCAAAGCAAAGTGCCTTTTTTGTTGGAGACCAGTGCCTTTGCGGCTTTTAAGGATTTGCCCTTGCCTAGCGGAACGGGAAGCATTAAAGGGATTGTCAGCAAGACTTATAATGGCCGAAACTTGGTGCTTGCGCTTAACGATGGGCATGATGCCTGGCTCGCCGGGGGTGATTGTGTAGATTGAGGCAAAGCTTTCAGTAAAATATAAAAACAAATTTTATTTCAATTTTGTTCAAAAAATCAAAAAAAATATCAAAAAATAGCTTGTTTTGCTCCATTTTGAGTCAAAAATGAGCAATTTAGCGTATTTAAAAAACGTGATTTTACGCTTGTTTATCCACTGTGCTAAAAAGTAGCATTTTTACAAAACTGATTTTTACAAAAAAAGACAAAAAAAGAGTAATTATTGTCTGATGTAAGCTGTTTTTAGCGTTTTTTTATCAAAAAAAGAGCAAAAGCGTGTTTTTTAGGATGTTGAAAAACCGTGTTTTTTGGAAGCGTTCACTTTTTCTTGTCAAAACAGCGAAAAAACGCAAGATGTATTTTCTTAAAAAAAGACTAAAACAAGTTAAAAATGCCTAAAAAAGCCTATAAAATCAATAAAACGGCTTCTTTTTATATCAAAAATGAACAAAAAACGAAAATCATTTTTATGTTTTAAGCCACTCAAAAGTGCACACCCACGCCAATCTTAAAGCCTATATCAAAGTTGTACAGCTTTGAGTTCAAGGCTTCTTCATATACACCTGCTTTTATAACAATTGGCAACTTGGTTTGGGGTATTATCATAACGCCTTGAAAAGAATGAGCCCCAACAAAGATGCGTTCATCCGTTTCACCAGAAAAGTTTGTTAGGTTTTCATTTCCAACCAATACACCAACCTTAACGTTTAGTAAAACCGATTTCGACAGCGGATTATAACCACTTAGCCCAATCGTTAGCTGTCCTATTGATGCACTCTGATAATTAGTTTTCTTAAACGCCTTATCGTTTAAATCCGTAGTTCTAAATCCAGCACTTACAGGTATCAGCCAATTACCCCACCACTGGTTGGTGTTTTGCAAATATTCTACATCTAGTCCTGAGGTGTTTATGCCTCCGGTTTTGGAAACCAAGATGATGCTGTTCCACTCGATTTGGTCTGCATCGGAATTGTTTTGCGCTAGTGCGAGGTTAAATGTGCCAAAAGCAATGAGCGCTAGTAAATAGGTTTTTTTCATCATTAAGTTTTTTGATTCCAGTAGCATTATTCTTTTGGCTTTGTGTAAGGAATCCTCCTTGAAGCTTTTCTCATTATGATATTAATCAATTGATCTGTAGATGATCCGATTGAACCCGAAACAGCCTTGTTGTAATTAACGAGGATTTTTCCATCGTCAGCGTTATGAATAAACATATTTATAGTAGCTCTATTCGTAGCGCCATAAAACCCGACCAGTATACCAAGCGCAGCACCAACTCCGTCGGACATGGGTTTATTTGTTTCAAACCTACCGTTGATTACAGCATCTACGCCCAATATTGCTGTAATTTCTTCAGCAGTAAAATCCTTAATGTTTGAATATGAAATACCTTCCTTCTTCAATAAAGCGTTGGTTTTGTTGACATCTTGGACTTCAACCCATAACTTTCCTTGTTGTTTTCTTTTAAGAAACCAGGAGTACATTGATTGCTGTATGTTATAACTTTCATTTTGTTGCATTTTTTCTAATTGCCCTTCCTTTAATTCTTTCATTTTTTTTGGACGAAGTGATATGGTTGTTTCAAAAGGAATTACAGCAATGATTTCGTGATCATTGCCGTGTTTAGAAAATTCGGGATCTACAAATAACCTTGTTTGTCCATAGGAACTAAAAAAAGATATTATTAAAACAATTGATAAGATGATTTTTTTCATAATAAAAGGGTTTTTTAAAAGTTAAAATCAACCCATAGGCTGATGCATTAAACCCCAAAAACTCAAAAAGAAAAGAAATCAAATTAGGTTAAGCCTTGGCTTTAAGAACACATTTGGGGAGCGTTAAGGCAAAGTTAAACAAAAAAATAATCCCCACCCCCTTTATATTTCTTTTTCACCTTTCCACAAACTTTTTCCCATATTAGGGGTCTAATAACAAATATCCATTATGAGAAAAGCCTTTGTTTTACTGTTGTTATGTGTCGCTTGTACAGAAGAAAACGAGGACATTGTTGTCCTTCCAGATGCCTGCGCAAATGCGGTAAGTACTTACGACATCACGCTTGATACTTCTGGTTGTAACGTAGACATTGAAACGAAACTGGGGGTGAATTCACGATACGACGAACAAATTGTTGGGAACAAACGTCTAATTACCTTTAATAATATTGCCAACCACCCCGTTGGTAATTTCCCAAGAGCGGGTAACCCCAATACCATTTCAGCCAACACCCACTCGGTTGAAACTACCATAAACCCACAAGCCGCTGCCACGTTTACTTCTGCCAAAGGATACGATTTTGGCATTCTTTCTAGTGGGGTGGCCATAGACCCGTTCACGGCAGAATTTTTTATGAACGGTAACCAACCCAACCGTAGTTGGAATGAAACGGCACTAACATCTGCTGTTAATTTGGGCACTGATTGTAACAACGCCCACGTACAACCTTCGGGAGAATACCATTATCATGGCACACCCAATGCCTTTATTGAGTCCTTGACCAATGGACAAACCCCTACGACCATGATCAAGTTGGGCTATGCTGCAGATGGCTTTCCCATTTATTATAAATACGGCTATGACAGCAATGGCAATGTTGAAGCATTGGAAAGTGGTTATCGTCTAATAGAAGGCAGTCGCCCTGGTGATGGTGTGAGCGCACCTAACGGATGTTATGACGGCCTGTACTTTCAAGACTATGAATACGTTTCAGGAATTTCAACCCTTGATCAAGCCAATGGCCGCACAGGAAAAACGCCTGATGCCAACAGCGAATATTACTATGTGGTAACAGACAATTTCCCTTCTTCCCCGATTTATTTTCGGGGCACACCCGATGCTTCCTTTAAGCACGGTGGGCCTTAGGGCAAACACTCACCGCCTGTTTTGTACCTTTGCGCTTTAATAAAGCGATATGATTCTATCCATGACAGGCTACGGCAAAGCGGAGTTTAATGCACAAGGCAGAAAATTGCGCGTTGAAATTAAGTCGCTCAACAGCAAATCATTTGATCTTAATTTCCGTACACCTGCACGCTACAGAGGCCTTGACCTACCTGCGCGCAAACAGCTAACAGCGCTGTTGCACCGCGGCAAATGTGAGGTTAATGTATTTGAAGAATGGGTTGCTGGTCAAGATGCAGCACCGATCAACAAAGCCGTTGTAGCGCACTACATTCAAGAATTAAAAGCCATTTCTCCTTTGTCAGACGAGGCGCTTTTGCCAACCGTGATGCGCATGCCCAATGTATTTGCATCGGCAGATGATAGCATTTCGGACGAGGAGCAAGAAGTCTTTTTAAGTACTCTTAAAAAAGCAGCGGGAGCATTGGTTGCTTACCGCCAGCAAGAAGGTATTTCTTTGGGGCAAGACCTCACCAATCAATTGGAGCAAATCAAAGCACAGCTCAAAAGCATAGCTGCGCAAGCCGACACGCGCATTGCAACACGCAAGCAAAAACTACACGAACAATTGCGTCAACTCACCCTAGATTACGACCAAGAACGCTTGGAGCAAGAGCTGGTCTATTACCTCGAAAAATGGGACATCAACGAAGAGTTGGTACGCTTGCAGCACCACCTCGATTATTTCCAAACCAACCTAGACGAAAACACCCCTACCAAAGGCAAAAAACTAGGATTTATTGCCCAAGAAATGGGACGTGAAATCAATACCATTGGATCTAAAGCCAACGATGCAGACTTACAAAAATCTGTTGTAAGCATGAAAGATGCTTTGGAGCGCATCAAAGAACAAGTACTCAACGCCTTGTAATGAAAACGGGAAAATGCATTGTTTTATCGGCCCCTTCGGGTAGTGGAAAAACAACCATTGCCAAACACTTGCTCGCTCAGGAAAACCTCAACTTGGCATTTTCTGTGTCGGCTACTTCAAGGCCACCAAGAGGGCAAGAGGTTGACGGCAAAGACTACTACTTTCTCTCCGAAGCAGCTTTTAAAGCAAAAATTGCTGAAGGCGCTTTTGCCGAATACGAAGAGGTGTACCCAGGCATGTTTTATGGCACATTAAAATCTGAGCTAGACCGCATTTGGGCATTGGGTAAAAACGTGGTGTTTGACATAGACGTGGTAGGCGGATTAAACATCAAAAAACAATTTCCCAACAATACCCTTTCCATATTCATCAAACCTCCGAGCACGGAAGCCTTGGCGGAGCGCTTGCGCCAACGGGGTACGGACAGTACAGATAAAATTGCCATGCGATTGGACAAGGCAAATGTCGAAATGGCGCGCGCCAACGAATTTGATGCTGTCGTGGTAAACGACCATTTGGAAACTGCCAAAAGCGAAACGGAAGAATACATTAGTAACTTCTTGGCAGGATGAAGCGGATTGCGCTATTTTTCGGAAGTTTTAATCCCATTCACAACGGACATATTGGTATTGGTCAAGCGGTACTCGATCAGCAAAAGGCAGACGAGGTACATTATATCCTGACCCCACAAAATCCACATAAAAATACGGCTGCGCTTTTGCCAGAAGAGCACCGCTGGAATATGTTAACACAGGCCTTAGCGCCTTATGATGGTTTGGTGGCCAACGATATTGAGCTGCACATGCCCAAGCCGAGTTATACAGCAAATACCCTTCGAAAACTGACGGATGAGCATCCTGATAACGCCTATATCATGCTGATGGGCGCCGACAGTGCCGTTGGATTGGACGGCTGGCAAAATGCGGCTTATATCAAGCAATTTCCGTTGTTGATTTACCCCAGAAATGATATTTCTTTAGATGCATTTCCAGCACACCAACGTCTTCAAGCTCCTTTATTGGATATTGCTGCCACAAGCATACGTGAAACAAAGGATATGCAGCAGCTAAAAGCTTGGTTGCCGGACGGGGTTATTGCATACATGCAAACGCACCAACTTCTTAATGATATTTAATCTTCCGCAAAATCCGCTGGGTGTCTTTTAGCCCTTGGTAGGCGTGTTCGCTATGTTGCTTGATCACGGCAGTGAGTTCGTTTAATTTGTCGAGTGCTTCTTCAAAACCATTGAGGTAACACAGCATATAGGTAGGTGCCAAGTTGCCCAAATCTTCCTTATCGTTTTTGGTCAGGCTTAGGCTTTTGAGCAGCTTTTCGCCCAAGGCATTGTTGGCATTATAGATGTGGTGCAGCAGCTTCTTTTCATATTTAGGGGGTTCAAACAAAAAAGCCGAATCAATTTGGTAAGAGCCTTTATTATCAAACAAAAAAGAAACCCGCTCAAGGGGGTAGTATTTGTATGCATGATGAAACCCCAAACGGACATATTCAATAATACTAAACGAATGCGCGTCCATTTCAATTTCCACCTCATCATGGGTGGAGTAGAACAATTTAACATGCTCGTTGATGAGTTCAACATCCACTCTTGAATAATAAGCCCTTCCTTTCTCCTTTTTTTCCAGTCCCGCCCAGCAAAGTACAAACGACTCCTTAAAAACCTTGTAGCTGGGTTTTAGTACTTCATCGTGGCGGTTCATAAAATCAACAACGCCGTCAAGCGTTAGTTCGATGTTGTTTTGGGCGTGCTTTTCAATTTCTGCTACTACTGCGGAATTGGTGTCTAGCAGCTCAATGTCAAAAACCTTGGATACGGAGATACTACCATCTCTAAAAAACACAGCACCCCCAAAATATTTCCAAATGTTTTTTCGCAATGCTGTTATTTTATTGGTGGGTCTGATGGTCACCAAGCCCACAACCTTACCCTCAGCCAAATGCGGAAAGTGAATATTTTCGTAGAGCACCACAGGCGGGTTTTCCAAATAAGCATTGATGAGGTTTTGCAGCTTGGCGTCATCAAAAAAGTCTACTCCGCGAATGCTGCTGTCGCCGTCATCTACGCCCACAACGATGTATGAGTTATTTTTTGGGTTGGAATTCGAAAGGGCACAAATGTGTTTTAGGAATTTAGCCTTGCCTTCGCGCTGGCTTAAATTCAGCTGTCTTTTTTTATCGTAAAAACTGTTTTCATCGTTGTGCGCTAGCAAGCTTTTGATGAGCAGCCTTTTATTAATCATCACAAATGTTTAATGCAAAGTTAGTGAGCTATTTCAACACTTTTTGTAATACCTTTGATAAGCCCTATTTTTAACCAAATGTTAACAGGTGCACTGCACATTTTTGTACATTTTGCAACGCTAATTAAAAAATCAAAAACATGAGCGATAACGCTGTAGATATCAAGGCACTTAACGAGCACATAGAAAAAGAAAGCGCTTTCATTGACATCCTAACGCTTGAGATGAACAAGGTCATCGTAGGTCAAAAACAAATGGTAGAACGTTTGCTTATTGGCTTGTTGGGACAAGGACACATACTGCTAGAGGGTGTTCCAGGACTAGCCAAGACTCTTGCCATCAACACTTTAAGCAAGGCAGTTAAAGGAAGCTTTAGCCGTATTCAATTTACACCCGACTTGCTTCCAGCGGATGTAGTAGGAACCATGATTTACAATGCTAAAGAGAATGATTTTAGCATAAAAAAAGGACCAGTATTTGCCAATTTTGTATTGGCTGATGAGATCAACAGAGCCCCTGCAAAGGTGCAATCTGCCCTGTTGGAAGCCATGCAAGAGAAGCAAGTTACCATTGGCGACGAAACCTTTAAGCTCAAGCCGCCATTTTTGGTAATGGCCACGCAAAACCCAGTGGAACAAGAAGGAACTTATCCACTACCAGAAGCCCAAGTAGACCGTTTTATGCTCAAGGTAATCATTGATTATCCAAATCTTTCAGATGAGCAAGAGATTGTTCGTGCCAACCTTAACGACTCTTTTGGCACGGTAAAACCCGTGATCAGTACAGCGCAAATCTCCAAGGCGCAAAAGGCCGTTCGCGAAGTGTATATGGACGAAAAAATTGAAAAGTACATCTTGGACTTGGTTTTCGCTACGCGATACCCTGAAAAATATAAATTACAATCTTTAAAACCACTTATTAGTTTTGGCGCCTCACCAAGGGGCAGTATCAATTTGGCAACGGCTGCCAAATGTTATGCCTTTATCAAGCGCCGTGGCTATGTGATTCCAGAAGATGTTCGTGCCGTTGTTTATGATGTGTTGCGCCACCGTATTGGCATTACGTATGAAGCCGAAGCCGAGAACGTCACCTCGGAAGACATCATACAGCGCATTGTTAACGCTGTGGAGGTGCCTTAGTCTAAAAACAGCTTTTCGCTATGGATACAAAAGAGCTTTTAAAGAAAGTTCGGAAGATAGAAATCAAAACCCGCCGATTGAGCAATCATATCTTTGGGGGGGAATATCACAGTACCTTTAAGGGTCGTGGCATGACCTTTAGCGAGGTGCGTCAATATCAATATGGCGATGATGTCCGAGCCATTGACTGGAATGTTACCGCGCGCTATCAAGAGCCCTACGTTAAAGTATTTGAGGAAGAGCGTGAGCTAACGCTTATGCTGGTAGTAGACGTGAGTGGTTCTGCAGATTTTGGTTCATTGGAACAGCGCAAGCGCGATACCCTTACCGAAATTGCCGCCACCCTTGCCTTTTCTGCCTTACAGAACAACGATAAAGTTGGGCTGCTGATGTTTTCAGACGATGTGGAATTATTTATTGCGCCCAAAAAGGGAAAATCATACGTATTGCGCATCATTCGTGAGCTTTTGGAGCATCACCCTAAAAGCACCAAAACAGACATTGCCGGCGCATTGGAGTTTATGAGCCGCATTCTTAAAAAACGTGCTATTGTATTTGTGTTGTCTGACTTTTTAGACAACGATTATTCCAAATCGGTGCAGTTGGCTGCAAGAAAGCACGACCTTACAGGCGTTCGCCTTTATGATCCCATAGAAGCCAAACTTCCAAAAGCAGGACTATTGCTTGTCCGTGATGCGGAAACAGCGGCGCATAAATGGGTGAACAGCTCATCAAAATCGGTACGCACGGCCTATGCGCTTGCACACCGAAAAACCGCTGATTATTTCAGCACACAGTTCACAAGATATGGCGCAGGAGCACTTTCATGTGCCACTAACGAAAGCTACGTCAAAAAACTATTAACCTATTTCAAAGGCCGTGGATAAAGGGATACGTTTTTTGCTTTTGTTAGTCTCGTGTTGGAGCATGGCCCAAACGCAAGTAAGCCTTACGGCCGATACGCTTGAGGTGCGCTTGGCAGAGCAAATAAACCTCGACTTGGTTGTGTCCACCGACAAACAAGCAAGCATACAGTTTCCGCCGCTCAAGGCATTTGCCCCTTTTGAGGTTATAGACAGCACAGCTGTTGATACCACCGTTGCAGCAAATACATTTACATATTCCAAGACCTATGCGGTCATCCAGTTTGATTCAGGGCAGTTTACCCTACCTCAGCAAATTGTGGTTGTAGATGGAGAAGTGTTTAAAACAGATTCCCTTTTGGTAAGGGTTAAGGACGTGGTAGTAGACACCTTGGAACAACCCCTTTTTCCGATTAAGACTATTTTGCCCATGGCCAAAAATACCACAGGTTGGTGGAAGCCATATAGCTATGGGTTTTTGATTTTAATCGCCCTTGTACTGCTCTATTTTTTTGTTGTAAAAACCCAAAAACGCATTCGTGCCAAGCGAGAAAAAATGCCGCCTTTTGAGCGCGCCCTACAAGCTTTGCAGGCACTGGAATCCAAACAACTAGACAAACAAGAGGCCTATAAAGATTACTACTCTGAAATGACGGACATTGTCCGTAACTATTTAGAAGACGAGACCAATATTGATGCGTTAGAAAGCACTTCTGAAGAACTTTTAACAAAGTTGGAGTTATTGCGAGACACGGGTAACCTTGAACTGACAAACGCAACAATTGATCAACTGAAGGAGGTATTGTCAACAGCCGATCTGGTTAAGTTTGCACGTGCCCTTCCGGAAGAATATTTGGCGCGATTGGATCGAGAAAAAATTGAATTGGTTGTTAAAGACACCAAGGAGGCATTGCCTGAACCAACAGAAGAAGAACGCTTACAAAATGAGGCCTATGCCCGAATGCGCCGCAAGCAACAACAGCTTCAGCGTTTTAAAATTGCAGGCTTTTCTTTTTTGGGAGTATTAGCCATTGCCGCGGGTATCATGATTTACAATTATGGCGCCGTCCAGGCCAAGGATCGCGTGTTTGGACATCCAACGTTAAAGTGGCTGCAACAAGAATGGGTTTCGAGTACCTATGGCATTTCTGACATGGTACTAAACTCTCCGGATGTCTTAAGTAGAAAGACCACCCAAAACCGCCTAAATCAGCAATTTGTATTGGGTTCTTTGGAAGATGCATTTATGATAGTGCTACACATGGAGCATTCGACAGCAGAAGAGGAACAAACCATCGACTTGCAGCAAAAAGTAGACAAGGTGATTGGCACTTTTGACAGTATGGGAGCGACCAATATTTTTCAAAAACAGAACGACTACAAAACAACCTCAGGAATTGAGGGAATTGTGGCTTCGGGCTCTTTCGATTGGACCAAAAAGAACAAAGACACCCAGCGTAAAACCTATGAGGTTTATCACTTTACTGAAAACAAAGGCTTTCAGCAGCTTCAGTTGGTTTACGATCGAAACGATCGCTATGCGAAAGAACTCATTACCCGAATGCTGAACAGCATCGAATTTAAAAAGGAAAAACCATGATGGATTACACGTTTGCATATCCTGATTTTTTCTGGGGCCTATTGCTGATACCCCTACTAATGGCATGGCATATAGTTTCGCGAAAAAAACAAGTGGCGCATTTGCTTAGCTCTAGCATTGATTCTTTTTCCAAGTCGGGCAGTTTAGCCAAATGGCGCCCTATATTGTTGGTGTTGCGGCTGTTGGCCATTGCTCTCATTGTAACCGCTTTGGCGCGCCCACAAACACAAGACGTCAGCACCCAAACCAAAACAAACAAAGGAATAGATATTGTTATTGCCATAGATGTTTCGTCCAGTATGTTGGCACGCGACCTAAAGCCCAACCGCTTGGCGGCTCTTAAAAAGGTGGCGGCAGACTTTATTGCCAAAAGGGAAACAGACCGTATAGGCTTGGTGGTATATGCAGGCGAAAGCTATACTAAAACACCCATAACTTCAGACAAGGCCTTGGTGATTGATGTACTTAACAAGGTTAGCTATGATGGCGTGATCAACGACGGAACGGCCATTGGGATGGGGCTAGCCACTGCTGTAAACCGATTGCGCGACAGCAAAGCCAAGAGCAAGGTAATCATCTTGCTTACAGACGGCGTAAACAACACCGGTTTTGTAGACCCCAAGACAGCGGCGGGTCTTGCAAGTACATATGGCATTAAAACCTATACCATTGGATTGGGCAGCAACGGTAGCGCACCTGCGCCTGTTGCCCTACGTCAAGACGGCACTTTTGTGTATCAATTGCGAAAGGTTGAAATTGATGAGGAGTTACTTAAGTCTATTGCCGCGGAAACGGGCGGCAGCTACTACCGCGCAACCGACAACAAAAAACTAGCAGCTATCTACAAGGAGATAGACAAATTAGAACGAACAGATGTAGAAGAAATCCGTTATACCAAATACCACGAAAAGTTTAGGTGGTTTGTATTTGCGGCAATGGCTGCATTGTTTTTGGAATGGCTTTTGCGTATTACACTTTTTAAATCAGCGCTGGCATGATACAATACGAACAGCCACAGTATTTCTATTTGCTATTGCTCATACCGCTAATGGTATTGGGCTATGTGCTTTTTAGCCTTTGGAAAAAGCGGGTGTTAAAATCGTTGGCATCTGCAAAAATGATAGATCACATAGCTCCAGAACGCTCTTCGTTTAAAGGCTGGCTTAAGCAAATTTTGTTTTGGCTGGGCTGGGCTTTTATATGTTTGGGCTTGGTCAATCCACAGATTGGCACTGAGCTTGAGACCGTTAAAAGAGAGGGCGTAGATTTGGTATTTGCCATTGATGTGTCTAAGAGTATGCTGGCAGAAGACATTGCGCCAAATAGATTGGAAAAGGCCAAGCGCCTTGCGGGGGAGCTGATCAATCAATTGGTAAGCGACCGCGTGGGTATCATTGCCTATGCCTCATCGGCTATTCCGCATTTGCCCATTACAACAGACTATGCCGCAGCTCGATTGTTTTTGTCGTCATTGGACACCAACATGATTTCATCCCAAGGGACGGCCATTTCCGCAGCCATGCGCTTGGCGGAAACCTATTTCGACGACGAAAATCAAACCAACCGTGTGGTGTGTATTATTTCTGACGGTGAAGATCATGGCGATGACGCTTTGGCAGCAGCATCACGTGCTGCCCAACTGGGGATTACGTTTTTTACAGTGGTTGTTGGTACTGAAAAAGGGTCTGTAATTCCCATAACCAAAGGGAATTCCACTTCTTATAAGAAAGATGACAAGGGAGAGGTGGTTATTACAAAAAGCGATTTTGAACAGATGGAGTCCATAGCAAAAGAAACCGACGGCTTGTTTTTGGACGGCAGTAACACCGAGGAGGTGGTAACATCCATTATTGACCGTCTTAAGCAGATGGATAAACAAGAGTTTGAAGCAAAACAATTTGCGAAATTTAAAGATCAGTTTCAATGGTTTTTAGGTATTGGATTGATTTTGATTGTACTTGACTTATTTTTATTCTATCGCAAAACCCAGTGGGTTAAAAAACTAAATTTGTTCCAAGATGCTTAGGCTGTTGATCACCATACTGCTATTCCCATTTATTGTTTTAGGACAGGAGGTTCCCCTTGTTCAAAAAGCAGACAATTATATCTATGATGGCAATCAAGCTTTTGATGCATCAAATAATGTCGAGGCGGAAAAGAATTACCGCAGGGCTACTGCCACGGGTCTAAAAAAAGACATTGCGCAGTACAATATGGGAACCACCTTGCAACAAGACAACTATGTAGCAGAGGCCCTATCGGTATATGCCGATGCGGTTGAAATCACGAAAGAACGTCCAAACAAACACCGAAACTTTCACAACATTGGCAATGCCCTAATGCAAATAAAGGAGTATAAAGGAGCCGTTGAAGCGTATAAAAATGCGCTTCGTAACAACCCCAATGATGATGAAACACGCTACAATTATGCCTTAGCTAAAAAAATGCTGGAAGACGAGGAAAATAAAGACGACCAAAAGGACGACCAGAAAGATCAGGACAATAAGGATAATCAAGACAACAAGAATAACAAAGACCAAGACAAAAAAGGGGACAAGGACAAAGATAAAGAAGGCGACAAGGATAAGGATAAAAAAGAAGGCTCTGACGATGAGGGGGAAAACGAAAAGGACAACAAAAAAGATGAACCTAAAGATCAAGACAAAAAGGGCGACAAGGAAAAAGACCAACAACAACCCCAAGGAAACCCTACGCAATTATCACCCCAACAGGTAAAGAACTTGCTTGAAGCCATGAGCAACGAGGAGAAAAAAGTACAAGACAAAGTCAATGCCCAGAAGGCAAAGCCCGCGGGTGTTAAAAGCAAAAAAGATTGGTAATGAGACAGCTGCTTATTTGTTGTTTTCTGACTATGGTGCTATCTCCTATTGCTTTTGCGCAGGTAGATTTTAAAGCTCAAATAAGCAAGAGTGAGCTTGGTATTAATGAGCGACTACGAATAGAGTTTAGCATGAACAAGGAGGGGGATAATTTTAAACCGCCTTCTTTTAATGGATTTCGTATTGCAGCAGGACCCAGTCAGTCGGTGAGCAATATTTATGCTAACGGCAAGAGCTCTTTTTCTAAAACCTACACCTATTTACTAATCCCACTTAAAAAGGGGAAAATTACCATTGGACAGGCAACAATTGAAATAGACGGAAGCATCTATAAAACAATACCTGTTGACATACAGGTTAAAGATGCAGTTGAGCTTCCCAAAAACCCAAATGACCCAAACTACATAGCGTCTGAAAGCCTTCATTTGGTTGCTGCACTATCCAAAAGAAAGGTTTATATAAACGAACCGATAACGGTGGTGTACAAACTTTACTTTGATAGTAAAGTGAGGCCATCCGATGTCAACCCCATTGACATGCCTGAATACAACGACTTTTGGTCGCAAGACATACCTTCTAGACGAACCATTGAAAGGGAAATGTTCAAAGGCAAGTTGTATAATTATGTGGCATGGCAACAAACCGTTCTCTATCCACAACGGGCAGGCAAACTACCTATAGCCCCACTTTCATTAGACGTGCAACTAGACGTTCCGACCAACCGCAGAGACTTTTTTGGAAATCAGGTTTACACTCAAGTTTCACGAACCATAACAGCTGGCAAGCGTACCCTAACGGTATTGCCATTTCCTGACGAGGGCAAGCCGACCAATTTTAACGGCGCCGTGGGTGACTTTAGCTTTGAAGTAAAAACATCTAAAAACGCACTCAATGCTTCGGAATCGCTCCAAGCAACGGTGGAGGTGAAAGGGAAAGGTAATCTCAAGTTGTTTTCATTACCAGAAATGGCTACTCCAAGTGCACTTGAGCGTTACGATCCCGAATACAGCGAACAAGTGAACACAACGCTTTCGGGCATGCGAGGTTCAATAAAGAACACCTATACATTGGTTCCGCAGTTTCAGGGGAAATACCCCATTCCTCCTGTTGCATTTAGCTATTTTGACCCCAAGGCAAAAACATACAAAACACTAGAATCAGTGGAGTTGATTATAGGCGTACTTGAAGGCCCAAAGGCAGCAACGCCCGTGGTCAATGCGCCTAACGCATCCACAGTAGCTGTTCCAAATGTTGCAGGTTCTTTTCAGTTTATTGCACAGCAAACTTCTTTTAAATCCATAAAGCAATTGCCCTTCTTTGGCAGCGCATTGTTTTTTGCCCTGTTGGCTTTTCCTGTCATACTCCTTCTGTTGTATTTTATAATACGCAGTCAAACGCCCGACGCCACGGCAATTGCAAGACGGCATAATGCGCGCTTGGTTAAAAAGTTTTTGGGCAAGGCCAAGAAAAACATGTCCGAGGCTTCCGCTTTTTATGTTTCGCTTGAAGCTGCACTCCACAATTATCTAAAGGCTAGACTACAGATACAAACCGATGATTTTAGCAAAGAGAAAATGCAAACGCTGCTTTCCGATAAAGGCGTTGAAAAAGATACTGTAACCTTGTTTATTCAAGTTTTGACCAACTGTGAGCTTGCCCGTTATGCGCCAAGTTCTCGCAGCAGCATGCAGCAAGACTACGAAACAGCTGTAGCTGCCATAACCCAAATGGACAAACAATTTAAGTCATGAAAAACATCTTACTTCTTGCACTTTTTTCTTGCTTGACTTGTTTTGGGCAAGACCCAGAAGATCTTTTTAGAGAGGGTAATATTGCCTACAATAAAGGGGCTTATGACCGTGCCATTGTCTATTACGATTCTGTCAGTTCTTTGGGCGTTCATTCACCAGAATTGTACTTTAACCTCGGAAATGCTTACTACAAAAAGAACGCAATAGCTTCCAGCATATTGAACTACGAAAAAGCCCTATTGTTGGATGCAGGCAACGAGCAATTAATTAACAACTTAGTCTATGCGCAAAACATGACGCTAGACAGGTTTACGTCGCTGCCAGAAAGTGAGTTAAAAAAGGCAACTGCCGACTTGGTGTTCCTTACATCTGTTCGTGGTTGGAGCATGGTGCTTATCGCTGTTTTTTGGTTGGCAGCACTTTTATTCTTTTTGTTTAAAAGATCCAACAGCAGCATCCGAAAAAGGCTGTTCTTCACTGGATTTGTTATTTCCTTGCTACTATCCATTTTGACTTTGGTCATTATATTGCAGCAAAAAAACACCCTGCGCAACACCAATCCTGCTATTGTTTTTGTGCAATCGGAGTCTTTTCGTGCAGAACCCAATATGCGATCAGAAGTATTGCTCACCATTCACGAAGGAGCTAAGGTTTTTATTGTGGAAGGTGTAGAGGATTGGATTAAAATCAAACTTCAAAATGGTTCTATAGGTTGGATTCCAAGAAGCAGTGTTCAGCCCATCAGTTTTGCTGAAGAATAGGGGGGATATTGTCTATGGGGATTTCTTCTGTATTGATTTTTTCAAACAAATAAGCACCCAATTCTTCCAAGGGCTGGAAGACCAAAGAGTTATCTTTTAGGGTTTCGGGTAAAAAGCTAAAAAAGACATCTATTTGCCCTAAAATCCAAACGAGTACCCCACAAATGACCAGCCATTTGCATGCACCAAAAAGGGCACCTAGTAATCGGTTTAAAAACCCCAGCAGCACCACTTTTGCTAACTTCGTCAGTAGCTTTCCTATCCAAGCCACACCAATCATGATGCCAATAAAAGTCAGCGCAAAGGCCAATAGCGGCAGGTAATCCCACTCAATATAGTTGGCCAATAATGATGCAGTAAAGCTAGAAAAGTGCAACGCACCAAACACCCCTAAGACAAGTGCCAACAGAGAGGAAACTTCTACAAAGAAGCCTCTATAGGCGCCTCTGGCAAGGCCATATACAAGTAAACAAACAACAGCAAGGTCTATGTAGTTAAGCGGCATAACACAAATGTACGTATAGATTTCTTCGGTTTGGTGGTACTATGCGCTTAATGTGTATTTTTGTGCACATGATAGATAACATCAAGGCGCATTTAAAAGACGTCGCTGCTTTCGCTGCTACTACCGCAGATGAGGTTGAACAATTTCGCATTGGCTATTTGGGCAAGAAAGGACACATCACCAAACTATTTGCTGATTTCCGCAATGTTCCAAATGAAGAAAAGAAGGAGTACGGGCAATTGCTAAACCAACTTAAGACTGAAGCCTTAGCTAAAGTTAAGGCCTTGCAAACCGAATTAAGCGGTTCGCAATCCAAAAGCACCGTGGACGACATCAGCCGCCCGGGTCAACCGATTCCGCTTGGTGCACGTCACCCCATCAGCATTGTAAGAGAACGTGTAATTGACGTTTTTAGTCGTATTGGATATGGTCTTTCTTCAGGCCCCGAAGTAGAAGACGACTGGCACAATTTTACTGCTTTAAACTTGCCAGAGCATCACCCTGCTCGAGATATGCAAGACACCTTTTTTGTGCAAACAGACCCCGATGTTATGTTGCGCACACACACTTCCTCTGTGCAAGTACGACATATGGAGTCCAACCAACCGCCAATACGGATTTTATCTCCAGGGCGGGTGTTTAGAAATGAAGCCATTTCTGCACGCTCACACTGCGTGTTTCACCAGATAGAAGGACTTTATATCGATAAAGATGTTTCCTTTGCGGATCTTAAACAAACATTGATGTATTTCACCAAAGCCATTTTTGGAACAGCAGAAATACGCCTGAGACCTTCCTATTTTCCCTTTACAGAGCCCAGTGCGGAAGTCGATATTTATTGGGGCTTAGAAACCGAAGCGGATTATCGCATTACTAAAGGAACTGGATGGCTTGAAATTATGGGATGTGGAATGGTAGACCCTAACGTTTTGACCAATTGCGGCATTGATGCAGAGGAATATTCTGGCTTTGCCTTTGGAATGGGATTGGAGCGTATGGCGATGCTTTTATATCAAATTGAAGACATCAGAATGTTTTATGACAACGATGTGCGCTTTCTTAAGCAATTCACCCCCTTGAGCTAGTCAAGCACCCTGCTTAATGCTTTCATTTTTTTCTTGGCACTTCCTTTTTCATAAAGCACTTGATAAACAAATTGTAGAATTGGGTATTCTCCATTAAAAGAGGTGCTCAGTTCATAGGTTGTTTTGGCGCCGTAATAGCCTTCTGCAATCATGGTCATTTCCATAAGTGCGGCCTTGACGGTATAGCCTTTACCTACCATATTTCCCAACATACGATTTCGGCTAAAAACAGAATAGGCAGTAACGAGCAAATCGCCCAAGTAAGCTGAATTATTGATGTTTCTTTTTTTCTTGTCAACCCGTTTTATAAAGCGCTTCATTTCACGCATAGCGCTGCTAATTAACACACTGATGAAATTATCGCCATAACCTAGGCCATGCGCTATGCCTACGGCAATGGCATATACATTTTTGAGTGTGGCGGCATATTCAGCCCCAATAACATCGTCAGATAAAGAAACTTGAATATAGTTGCACGCCAACTTTTCTTTCATTTGCTCGGCCAAGGCCATATTGCTGCTTGCTACGGTTAGATAGGATAGGCGCTCCAAAGCTACTTCTTCTGCATGACACGGTCCTGCAATCACCCCAAAAAGCGCTTCATCAACATTAAACTTTTCCGCTAAATACGCCCCAACCAATACTTTTTTTTCAGGAACAATTCCTTTAACTGCCGAAAAAATCACTTTGTTTTCAAGCGAGACGGTCAAAGGCGCCAACACATTATCTAAATAAAAAGAGGGCGTTGCAATAATCAACACATCGTATTGTTGTGTGATTTTATTTATGTCGGTATGTAAATCCAATGTTGACATATCGAACGCTACGCTACTCAAATAACTTGGGTTGTGCCCTTCTTGCAGTAAGTGATTGTATATGACTTCGTTGCGGACATACCAACCAACGGTTGTGTTATTTTCACAGAGAATTTTGACAAGTGCGGTTGCCCAACTACCCCCTCCGATCACAGCAACTTTTGAAAAATCTGGCATTAATTAAGCTTTTATGTTCCTAAAAATACTTTAACAAATAATTCACAACTACGAGGAATAACTTGATTTAACTTGCAGGTGTAAACGTAAAGCAAGAAAAATATTGCTTATTAGTTTTTCATAGTTTAATATGGTTGGTTATTAGAAAGCACCTCACTAGGGTGCTTTCTTCTTTTATGGCCAGTTTTGCCAAGGAATCCTACTTAATAACAGCAATAATCCAATACCGTAGAAAACGGCAATTCTAAAATATTTTTTTCTGTCTCCTGCCGCTTTTTTGTGTAACGACCAACCCATGGTTATGAGTACAATGGCCAAGATATTTGTGGTTGGGTGTTCTACCAAATACAGGCGTAAGGTGCTGTCTTTCATCACGGCCCCCATACCATTTTCCCAAGCTGAGAAATAAGGCGACACAAAATAAGTGGCAATGCCTATTAGCAGTTGAATATGAGAAAAAATAAGTGCAAATAGCGAAAGACGTAAGTCTTTGCTGCCAAAGCTGCGTTTGCCAATCAAGCCCCAAAAAGCGTTTAAAGTAGCTAGGACCAAGAAGATTAAGACCACATAGGCCAGCTTAGAATGTAACGAAATAATGATATCCATAATAATAGTGTTAGCACAAAAATACTGAATTCAAAGCGGTTGACACATTTATGAAACAGAAACGATTTCATCTTCCCTTAAAGGCGGCTGTAGCGTCAGTTTAAGATACACTTGCGTTAGCGTAATTACGTCCTTTTCGCAATAGCGGACAATACGCGCCAAATCCTTTTCTTCATAATATACACGCGCCACATCAGACCCGTCCATATCGTCTTTTGGAGAAGGGATTCCAAAAAAGTGCGCCAATAATTTTAACGAGGTATAATGCTTAAAGTCGCCAAATTTCCACAATTCTAGGGTGTCAAGATGGGGCACTTCCCAAGGTTTTTTGCCCATCAATTGCAATACATGTGGTAATTCCAATTGATGCTTTAGCATACGCCTGGCCATAAAAGGAAAATCAAATTCTTTTCCATTGTGGGCACAAAGCTTATGTTGGGCAGCTGAAAAATGGCTATCAAGTAAGGCTTTAAATTCAATAAGCAATTCTTTTTCGTCACCAGAAAAACTACGTACTCTAAATTGACGACCGTCAGTTGTGGAGGTAACATAGCCAACTGAAATACAAACGATTTTTCCAAACTCAGCCCAAATACCCGCATGGTCGTAGTAGTCTTCAGCGCTTAAGTCGTCTGCTTTTCGCTTATAGGCAGTTTTGGCCGCATATAAATTTTGCGCTTCCTTATTTAGCTGGCCAAAATCGGTTGCTTCAGGGACAGTTTCTATATCTAGAAACAGTATGTTCTCAAGGGCTTGTGGTAGTTTCATCGTTTAACATTGCAAAGGCTTCTTCCATATAGCCCAAATAATCGGCGGAGTGTCTGACACCCGGTAAGTCGGGCAATTGCGCCCGACCCAAACGGACCACAATTACATCATCCTCTGGGAATACAATTGCATACTGACCATTATGGCCACGCATGCTGTAAAAACGTTTTCCCATATGTGAGCCCAACCACCAACCGTAGCCATAGTCTTGGCCGTCTTCAAACTGTGGGGTTATAGATTCTTGAACATAGTCAGCACTTATCAATTGCTTACCATTCCAAACACCGTCGTTTTTAAACAGTGCTGCAAAGCGCGAAAAGTCACGCGCATTGGAATTAAAGCAACAATATGATTTTTCAATCCCATTTTCGGCAGAGTCAAGACGCCATTTGGCATCGGCATGTGCCCCAAGGGGCTTCCAAAAATAACGTCTCACCAAATCTGAAATGGTTTCACCTGTAGCTGCTGTCAGTACTAAAGACAACAACTGTGTACTTCCGCTTTGATACACAAAATGTTCCCCTGGAGGGGCTTCAATAGGAAGTGTTTTCATTACGTCAACAATGTCTCGCGAGATGTAGGTGCGTGGTGTGATGGTAAGTAAATTTTCATAATCTTCTTTCCACTTTAGACCAGACGACATGGTCGCCAAATTGCCTACCGTTAATTCGTCAGCGTAGGGGCCTTTCAACCAAGGCAGAAAGTCTTTTACGGGCTGGTCAAAACTTTTAACATCACCCTCTTCAATGGCCTTGGCCAGACTAGCAGAGACGATTGTTTTGACCATAGAAAAAGAGTTGGTTTTACTGTCTTTTCCAAAGCCTTCAAAATACTGCTCGTGCCAAATCGAGTCATTTTTGATGACGAGAAACGCAACTGTTTTGTGATCTTGGTGAAGCTTTTGAAGTTTGGTGGTAGCAGGAACTGAATTGTAATCGGCATGCAAGGGCCATGCTTGCGGATCGTCACTTTTTGGAATCTCACGAGAATCGAAATAAACGTAGTCTTCCAAGCCAGCGGAGGTTCTTCCAAGCTCAACTACTTTGGCTCCGAGTTCAATCAAGTAGCCATAGCCTGAAATATAGAGACCGGCGACTAGGATTGCCAAAATAACAAAGAGTGCTTTTAAAAATGAGGCGCGTTTTTTCATGTATATTTTTTAGCAAAGTACAAAAATTTGCATGGCTGCTTTTATAATAAGGAAATGGCGTGCTCTGCGTGATAGGAAACAATAATGGAAGCTCCTGCGCGCTTAAAGGCAATAAGCTGCTCCATCATTACACTGTCGTGGTCAAGCAACCCTTTCGCTGCTGCGGCCTTTAGCATGGCATATTCACCACTCACTTGATAAACCGCAATGGGAACCTGTACTTCATTGGCCAAGTCACGGACAATATCCAAATATGCCATCCCGGGCTTTACCATTACAATGTCTGCGCCTTCTTCAATATCACGTATTGTTTCAGTAATGGCTTCTTTGCGATTTGCCACATCCATTTGGTAGGTTTTTTTGTCGCCAAAACCCGGTGCTGAATCCAAAGCATCTCGGAAAGGACCATAAAAGGCGGAGGCATATTTGGCACTGTAGCTCATTATTGCTGTGTTTACATAGCCCGCTTTTTCAAGCGCTTGACGTATGCTCAAAATGCGCCCGTCCATCATGTCGCTGGGAGCAAGCATGTCAGCACCACATTCGGCGTGACTAAGTGCCATTTTTGATAAGATTGCTACTGTAGCATCGTTCAAAACTTTATCTTCTTTTACAATTCCGTCGTGTCCAAAGCTCGAATAGGGATCAAGGGCAACATCGGTAGCAACAAGCAATTCTGGAACAGCTTTTTTAATCGCACGAATGCTGCGTTGCATCAATCCATCAGGATTTAAAGCTGCTGCGCCCGTATTGTCTTTTTGGGCATCATCGACTTTAACAAAAAGAAGCACTCCCTTTACACCCAAATCGTAAAGTCGTTTTGCCTCTGCCGTAGCAAGGTCAAGACTAAACCTAAAATAGTCTGGCATGGATGGAATTGCTGTTTTGGTTTTTGAACCTTCCACAATGAATAAGGGTACGATAAAATCATTTGCCGAAAGGCTTGTTTCACGCACCAAGTCACGCATGGCAGCGCTAGCGCGCAGGCGTCGATTTCTATAAAGAGGATACATCATAGCTTAGACCCAGTCTATGGGTTTTTTTAGAACAGTTAATAATTTTGCTTCTTCCGAATCTTTTTCTGGCTGGTGGTCATATGCCCATTGAACCGTTGGGGGTAAACTCATTAAGATGCTTTCTATGCGGCCTTTGGTTTTGAGCCCAAATAAGGTGCCTTTGTCGTGGACAAGATTAAATTCAACATACCGTCCACGTCTTAACTCTTGCCATTGACGCTGTGCTTTGGAAAATGGGAGTGCTTTGCGCTTTTGGACAATAGGCAAATAAGCGGTCAAAAAAGCATTGCCCATGTCTGTTACAAAAGCACACCATTCTTCTAGGGCGTGCGTGTCGTCAGGACGGCAATAGTCAAAAAACAAGCCGCCTATACCCCTTGCTTCATCACGGTGATGATTCCAAAAATAGGCATCGCATTTTTGCTTATAGTTGGTGTAAAAGTGTGCATCGTGTTTGTCACAAACTGTTTTACAAAGCTGGTGAAAGTGGGTTGCGTCTTCTTCAAAAAGATAATAGGGCGTGAGGTCTAAGCCACCACCAAACCATTGATCGACAACCTTATTGTCTTTATCATATAGCTCAAAGTACCGAAAGTTAGCGTGTACCGTTGGTACCATTGGGTTTTTGGGGTGTAGGACCAAACTAATGCCACAGGCAAAGAAATCGCTGTGCGTAACATCCAGTTGTTTTTGCATGGACTCAGGCAGTTTGCCAAATACTTCAGAAATATTTACGCCTCCTTTTTCAAAAACAGCACCATTTTCAATGACACGTGTTCTTCCGCCACCGCCACCGGGGCGTTGCCAAGCGTCTTCTTGAAAATGAGCCTTGCCGTCTTCTTGTTCAAGACCAGCGGTAATGTTGTCTTGTAGGGTTTTTATATATGCAGTGAATTGGGATTTCATGACGTATAGAATTAGGAATTGTAGGATTTTATGGCGTTAACAAATGCCTTGGCGTGGTCAACAGGAACGTTGGGTAGTATGCCATGACCGAGGTTGGCAATGTAGTTTTGTGTACCAAATTCGCTTACCATTTTATGGGCAAGCCTTTCAATTTCTGGTATGGGAGATAACAATCGAGAGGGATCAAAATTTCCTTGTAATGGGATTTGACCACCCGACAAATAACGTGCATTTCGCGCCGAGCACGTCCAATCAACACCAAGTGCGTGTACGCCAGAGCGCGCCATGGTTGGAAGCGCATACCAACATCCTTTGGCAAAAGCGATTACTTTGGTTTCGTCTTTAAGTGCATCAATAATCTGTTGCATGTATTGCCACGAAAAGGTTTGATAATCTTCTTCACCCAACATGCCGCCCCAAGAATCGAACAGTTGTACGGCATCTACACCAGCGCGCACTTTTGCTTTTAGGTAAGCAATGGTAGTGTCGGTAATTTTTTGAAGCAACTCATGCGCCAAGGCAGGTTGCGAAAAGCAAAATCCTTTGGCAAGATCGAAGTTTTTAGACCCTTGCCCTTGAACGGCATAACACAAAATGGTCCATGGCGATCCAGCAAAACCAATTAGCGGAACCCTGTCGTCCAATAATATTTTGGTTTGCTTGATGGCTTCCATAACGTAGTGCAAACGATCTTCAACATCAGGCACGACTACTTTCGCTAGGTCTTCTGCAGTACGTACTGGATTTGGCAGCCAAGGTCCAACCCCGTCTTTCATTTCAACAGCAATATCCATCGCTTGTGGAATGACTAAAATATCAGAGAACAATATGGCTGCGTCAGTCCCAACTTGATCAATGGGCATTACGGTAATTTCTGCTGCCAGTTCTGGCGTTTGGCAACGTGTAAAGAAATCATATTTGGCCTTTAGCTTCATAAAATCGGGCAGATAGCGCCCAGCTTGTCGCATCATCCAAACGGGTGGTCTGTCTAGTGCTTCGCCTTCTAGTGCTCTTAAAAAAATATCATTCTTAAGCATGTTGGTGTTTTTTAAGGTGTTGAATGGTCTTTGCCACCAGCGTTTTTATATTGGGGGTTTCCAAAACAACCAAGTCTTTTGGTTGCTCAGGGAGTGCTTTGGCAGTGGTTTCGCCAATACAAAAACAACTGCTGTTGCCAATTGTATTCATGTTTGTGTGACTTTCTACACCACTTGGGCTGTAAAAAAGAATGGCGTCTGGCGCAGCATTAATTTTTTTGATATTAAGTGCGGTATCATACACCACAATTTCTTTAAAATTGGCCTTACACGCAGTCATTTTTTCTGCCAAAAGCGGTAATCTTCGATTTCCACAAAAATGTAAAAAAGAGGCATTTTCAGCTATTTTTTTAATAAAACTGACCAATTCTGCCATGTTTTTGGTTGTTTTTATCGTTTTTATCCCTTTTTTAAAAAGCAGCTCTTCGGACTGTTTTCCCACACAAAGCACTTGCGTATTTGCCAATGCGTATGCGCTTTTTAATACGGTCTTTACAGCGTTTTTACTGCTGAAGATGACGTAATCTGTAGGTGCAGGAAGTTCAAAAGAAACGGGTTTGACATGAATGGCATCGTATTCCATATAGGCAAGACCGTTATGGACAATACGCTCACGCAACGCTACGTCTAATTTTTTGGTCGATAAGATTAAGGGCTTATCCATTTAGTAGTGCTTTTGCGCCACGGGATAAGAGCTCTTTAGCAGCGAAGGACCCAATATCATGGGCGTTTTCAAGAGGCATATACTGGTCAAACACCAGTTGCTTTTTTCCTCCTTTTTGAGTGATATTTCCAACGAAATGAATTTGGTCTCCTTCCATTTTTGCCAATGCACCAATGGGCGCTGTACAACCGCCTTCTAGTTCGCGTAAGAATATTCGTTCTTGTGCTACACAAAGGGCTGTCTCATCATCGTTTAATGGTGAAAACTTGGACATTAAGTTCTTATTAGATTCCAATGCGGTAACCAACAAGGCGCCTTGGGCAGGTGCTGGAACCATCCAGTCTAAAACAGTATGTTGTTTAGGAAGTATTTCGAGACGTTTTAAACCAGCGATGGCCATAATGGTGCCTTGGCAGTCCAATGTCTCTAATTTTTTAAGTCGTGTGGGTACATTCCCTCTAATGTCAATGATGCTGTGATGCGGATATCTATGCATCCATTGTGCAGCACGTCGCAGGCTACTGGTTGCCACAACACTTTTGTTGTCTTCCCACGCATCGTCTTTGGAAATAAAAACATCAGCTACAGGGCCACGTTTTGGGATAAAGGCAGTTGTAATGCCTTTTGGAAGTTGTGTTGGCACGTCTTTCATGCTATGAACAGCAACATCAACTTGACCTTCTACTAATGCGACATCCAATTCTTTGGTAAAAATCCCTTGGACCCCCATCTCATAGAGGGGTTTTTGTAGCTCTTTGTCGCCACTAGAAGAAATGGGCACTAGTTCGCTCTTAAGGCCAACGGTCCCGAGCATGTTTTGTACTTGTCGGGCCTGCCAGAGCGCAAGCGCACTGCCACGCGTTCCTATCCTGACAAGTTTATTCATCAGCAGTTACGTTGAATAGTGTTTTCAATGCCTTGACACTTTCGCCAGCGTTTTCGCTCGTGCGTAAATGTGTTGCCATTCGGTTGGTTAGTTTTTGGATAAGACGATCTGAAACAGCCAACGCGCTGTCAGCATCAACAGAGGGGTTCTTTTTGCGATGGGCTTCCAACTCTTGCAGTTGAATGTCTTCCATCAGTTTTTTTACAGCGACAAGTGCAGGTGTAAACTTGCGGGTTTCGAGCCACTGATTAAATTCTTCCAATGATTGGGCAATGATTTCCTTAGCGTGTGGTACGTGTTTTTTTCGTTCCAACAGCGTTTTGTCTGACATTTTAGACAGTTCGTCCAAGTGAAGCAGCGAAACATTTGGAAGCTCAAGCACATTGGGGTTTACGTTTTTGGGCATGGATAAGTCCAGGATTAGCAACGGCTTATCGGTATGTATTAGCGACTTGGCAATAGTGGGCTTTTCGGCACCTGTTGCTACCACAAGCACATCGGCTTTGCGTATTTCAACGGGAAGCTCGGCATAATCTTTTACTTCTATATCAAATTTTCCAGCCAATTGCTCTGCGCGTTCACGGGTTCGATTGATAAGCGTGATACTGGTGTTTTTGGTATGCTTCACAAGATTTTCACAGGTGTTACGACCAATTTTTCCCAAACCAAACAACACGATCTTTTTGTTGTCCAAGTCGGCAATGGTATCCAGCATATAGCGTACCGAGACGTAGGAGACAGATGTTGCCCCAGAAGACAGTTCTGTTTCTGTTTTAATGCGTTTGCTCGCGTTTAGCACAGCGTTAAACATGCGCTCCATATAAGGACTGAGCAAGTTGATTTTTTTGGAAATCTTAAAGCTCTTTTTAAGTTGTGATATGATTTCAAAGTCCCCTAATATTTGACTGTCAAGGCCTGTTCCTACACGGAACAAATGCGAAATGGCTTGGGCTCCTTCATAGGTATTTCCTGCCTTTTCGAAATCTTCAATTGTACCTTCGGAATGCTGACAAAGCAATTCAACCAGCATTTCGTGATTAGGGGCTTGCGCATAAAGCTCCGTTCTGTTACAGGTTGAACTCAAGACTAAAGAGCTGATGCCTTTGTTTTTGGCGTCTTCCAACAAAAAGGGGATTGCCTTTGTCGTTATGCTAAAACGACCACGCAGGGCCGCATCTGCTTTTTTATAACTAACGCCAATACAATAAAAAGTATCCGTTGCCGGCATAAGTGGTTTTTAGTTGCACAGCAAAAATAATGCACAGCAAAGACAAAAAATACCGCTAAAAGTACTTTTTCTAACGCTATTGGGGCTTGAGTATTAACGGTGTTAATGCTGTTTTTTCTTTGTATGTTTGTTGTACACAAGTAAAACAAAAGGGAAAGATGACTACAGAAAATAACGCTTTACGTCCTAAAATAGACCAAACCATTGAGACTGGTTTTGACGTCCTCACCCATGAGAATGAGACTGATAAAAAGCAACACGTCATTCGCCACGTTGATGCCAGCTTGATTCAGTTTCACTTTTGTTTTCGGGGAAGTGCAACCTTTCATTTTAACGAACGCACTTACAGCCTGCCCATTTTGGACGAACACGTATTGTTGCTATACAACCCCCAGCGTGACTTGCCAATGGAGCTAGACGTTGCCGTAAACACCCAGCTAGTTACCGTGCTTATCTCAATTAAAAAATTCCACAGTCTGTTTTCGCAAGAAGCCGAGCAAATTAGTTTTCTTTCGGACGAAAACGTTGACAAAAAGTATTACAAAGACCACGTATTTACCCCTTCCATGGCCGTTGTTTTAAGTCAGATTCTGCAACACCAACCCAACGCTTTGATGAGCAGGCTGTATCTAAAAGGGAAAGTTTATGAGCTGCTAAGCTTATACTTTAATCCTTCTGAAGCCACAGATATTGCCGAGTGCCCATTTTTAGTTGATGAGGAAAATGTGCGTAAAATTCGGAACGCAAAAAAAATCATGCTTGCTCGCATGTCAGCTCCACCGAGTTTGCCCGATTTGGCGAACGAAATAGGCTTAAGCTTAAAGAAATTAAAAGAAGGATTTAAGCAACTTTACGGCAGTACGGTCTATCAGTTTGTGCTGGATCACAAAATGAATCACGCCCGCCAACTTTTGGGTACAGGATCTTACAATGTCAACGAAGTTGCCATTCAACTAGGTTACAGCAATTCAAGTCATTTTATTGAAGCCTTTAAAAAGAAGTTTGGCACAACACCAAAAAAATACCTTTTGTCTGTATCTTCGTAACGAAAAATGTTACTATGAAAGGAGTGCTACTGGTGAATTTAGGTTCACCCAAAAGTCCTACACCTAAGGACGTTAAGCCTTATTTGGAAGAGTTTTTAATGGATGAGCGTGTGATTGACGTGCCCAAGTGGTTTCGCTCGTTTTTGGTCAAAGGGATTATCCTAAAAACTCGTCCTAAAAAATCGGCAAAGGCCTATCAAAAAATATGGTGGGATGAAGGATCTCCACTTATTGTTTTGTCGGAGCGCTTACACGAAAAGGTTGCGAAAAAAACCTCCGTGCCTATTTCCCTTGCCATGCGATATGGCCAGCCGTCTATCGCTTCAGGATTGGAAGAACTGCACCAAAAAGGGGTTGATGAGGTATTGATAGTACCACTATACCCACAACACGCCATGGCTACTACAGAAACCATTTTGGTTTTGGCAGAAGAAATTAGGGCTGCACAATATCCAAAAATGTCTTTTACACATTTACCTGCATTTTATCATCACGCAGACTATATCCGGGTGTTATCACATTCTATTCAAGAACACCTCCAAGACAAACCTTGGGAACACTTGCTGTTTTCCTACCATGGCGTGCCAGAACGTCACATTCGCAAATCGGATATTACCAAATCGCATTGTAAGATTGATGGCAGTTGTTGTCAAACACCGTCTGATGCACACACCTATTGCTACCGTCATCAATGTTATGAAACCACCAAGCAGGTTGCGGAATATCTAGAGCTACGACCGGGAAGCTTTTCAACTTCATTTCAGTCACGTTTGGCGGGCGATAAGTGGTTGCGACCTTATACAGACAAAACAGTTGAGGAATTTGCCAAAACAGGCACCAAGAAGTTGGCGGTTGTGACCCCTGCGTTTATTTCAGATTGCCTAGAAACACTAGAAGAAATAGGCATGGAAGCCAAAGAAGATTTTGAAGAAAAAGGGGGCGACGAAATGCATGTGGTTCCTTGCATCAACGACCGGGACGACTGGGTAAATGTACTCAGCCGCTGGATTGATGAATGGGCAACAGCTTCTTAGTTTTGAAAAAGGCGTACCTTTAGAACAATACATAGGCGTGGATTATTATCTATACATAAAAGCACTTCATCTGATTTTTGTGATCACCTACTTTGCTGGGTTGTTCTACATGCCACGGCTTATGGTATACCTTGTTGAAGCTGCTGACCGCCCGCAAGCGGAGTCTGACATTATCATACCTCAGTTACAATTGATGATGCGACGATTGTGGCAAATCATAACTGTTCCTTCTGCTATTTTAGGACTTATTTTCGGGCTTTGGATGCTTTGGACAAACCCCTTTTTATTGGGGAAATCGTGGATGTTGGTCAAGCTGGTTTTTGTGGGACTTTTGGTTTTATACCACATAAAAACCCACCGTTTTTACAAGGCGTTTTTACAAGGAAATTGTCACCGTAGCGCCCGTTTTTTTCGCATTTGGAATGAAGGCGCAACACTTATTTTATTTGCCGTGATATTTTTAGCCATACTCAAAGACAGCATCCATTGGATTTTTGGCTTATTAGGTCTTTTTGGCTTGGCTTTTTTACTAATGCTCGGCATTCGTCTATACAAACGTCATCGCAATAAAAACGGGTAGTATATGCGGTTGCCATCTCTTCGCGCTCGGATTTTTATAGCCCTTATTTTTTTGGTAATGGTGGCTTCGCTATTAATTGCAGGGGTTACCATAGTGCAGTATAGCGAGCAGTCCAACACCTATCACGAACAGCGTTTGGAGCGCAAAGAGAATCAACTTAAAAAGCGACTCAAGTATCTTTTGGAAAGCACGCCATTTGATGTGGAGGCAGCAAACATTGCGGCGGTTTTTCAGCCACACCTAAAGGAAACAGCAGATGTTCTAAACATTAACTTTAGGCTTTACAGCCTGTCTGGCGATTTACTTTGTTCTTCTCAACTGATGGAATCGATCCCCTCGCAAACACTTTCAGCTGCGATTTTAGAACGACTGCAACCCAATACCGGGGAAAGGCTAATAGATGTGAGTACAACCGATGGCGTAACAACACGCTCCTCATTTTCTTACATATATGATTTGGACGACCAACCATTGACCATTGTTAACGTGCCTTATTTTGACGACGATTCGCTTAGTTCAATGGAGCTCAATGCCTTTTTGATTCGTTTGGTTCAAGTATATGTGATCATGTTGATTATTGCCATCATATTGGCGTTTTTTGTCTCTTCCTATATTACACGTCATTTGGAAACCATCAGCATTAAACTCAATCAAACCAAACTTTCCAAAACGAATAACAAAATAGAATTGACCAAGGCCAGCCGCGAAATCTCTGCGCTCGTATCGGCCTACAATCACATGGTCGATGAGCTTGAAGCCAGTGCGGTCAAGCTCGCCAAATCCCAAAGGGAAGTAGCTTGGCGTGAAATGGCCAAACAAGTGGCACATGAAATCAAAAACCCTTTGACACCTATGCGACTAAGCATTCAGCATTTTGAACAACAAGTGGCAAAAGGTGATTCTGAATGGAATGAAAAGGTCCACGAGTTTAGCCAATCACTTATTCAGCAAATTGATACCATGAGTGCCATTGCATCAACATTTTCACAGTTTGCAACCATGCCAACAGGTCAGTCAGAACGTATCAATGTTAAGGAAGTTGTGGGACGTGCTTTGGAGCTCTATGCAGACGCCCCCATTTCTTTTCAGGCAGTTGCCGACATATATGCCCACTTTGATGCCACCCAGTTGGTGCGGATCATCAATAACCTCATAAACAACGCCATACAGGCATGTGAAGAAGTTAAGCAGCCTCAGATTCACGTGACGATTACCACAGAAAATAAAGCAATTGTATTGGCTGTTGAGGATAATGGCAAGGGAATTCCAAAAGACCTACATGACCGGATTTTTGAACCAACCTTTACCACAAAAACGAGTGGTATGGGCTTGGGTTTGAGTATGGTGAAATCTATTGTTGAAACTTACGATGGTTCCGTCGTTTTTGATTCTACACCTGATGCACTTACGCGTTTTGAACTTCGCATCCCAAGCGTTGATTAGGAATTGATATCAGCGGTAATGGTTTTTTCTAACTGCTGAAGGGTCTCCATTACGTTATCCCTTGGGCAATCCACAGGCGTATGCATCTTAAGCTTAATTTTAGCACCAGCACCCATTGGGAAATAGCCATAGCGTGAAAGCTTCCAGGAATTATTGATGGTAATGCCTACCAGCTTTGCCTCAGGCATGGCATCAATCAATTGTTTCAATCCACCCAGTCGGAAGGCTCTTGGCTTGGCGCTATTGCTTCGCGTACCCTCAGGGAAAATCACTATACTGCCGTTCGTTTCCGCTAGTTTCTCTCCAAAGGCTTTGATGTCATGCAGTGCTTGCTTGGGGTTTTTTCGATCAATGAGCACAGCACTACCGTTCCTCAGATTAAACGAAATACTCGGAATCCCTTTGCCCAATTCTTTTTTGCCCACAAACTTTGGATAGGCCTTTCGCAAATACCAAATAAGTGGTGGTATGTCATAGGTGCTTTGGTGGTTGGCAACAAAAATATACGACTGGTTTTTTTCTAATGTAAAAGGGCACTCAAAAACAAAACGGTTTCCTAGAATGTTGAGACAGCGCAGCAACAATAAGTTAAGTATAATGATGCTCGCACGGTGCGCCTTAAAGCCAATAACAAAATAGCAGATACGTTGAATACCATCAAAAAATATGAGGGTAAACCCAAATAAGAGGTAGTATAACACGCTAAGCGGATAGGATATTAGCTTAGCCATTGGTGTGTTTTAGCAGTACGCGTTGTACGCTTCTTTTAGGTTTTCTGCGATAGCGTCAGCAGGTCTGCCTTCAATGTGATGTCTTTCGAGCATATGTACCAATTCTCCGTTATTGAACAGCGCAATACTGGGAGATGAAGGAGGAAAGGGCACCATAAGACCTCTTGCTTCTGCAGTAGCTTCTTTGTCTACACCGGCAAATACCGTAACGAGTTGTGCGGGTGTTTTGTCATTGTCTAGCGACATACGCACGCCTGGGCGAGCGTTGGCAGCAGCACAGCCACAAACAGAGTTCACTACTACGAGTGTAGTGCCTTTTTGATTTATTGCCGAAGCAACACTTTCTGGAGTAGTACATTGGTCAAAACCTACCGCAGTAAGTTCGTCGCGCATGGGTTTAACAATTTCAGCAGGATACATAGCACATTATTTAGAGCACAAAGATAAGGAAGCTGCTGGATATTTAGGCACGTTCGCAATAGACCATATAGTAGCGGGGTGTAAAATATCGCAATAGAGGCCTTAGCCCAATTTTTTTAGGGTCAGGCGAAGCCCAAATGAGGCTGTCTTTGACAACCCACCCACTTTTTTCCAGCAAAAAATCAAATTGCTTTTGCTCGAACTCGTGATAGTGTTTGTCCCAATCGTCTTTTGAGTTCCAATAGGCAGAAGCAAACCAAAGTTTAAGCGGGACAGATGCAATGAGCTTGGGGGTTTTAAGTTGACTAAGGATATTAAATGGCGCCAACATATGTTCAAATATTTCAAAAGCAGTAACGCAATCCACACCCGTATCTATATATGGATGAAAGTCTGTGTCGAGATTTCCCCCTTTTGTGTTTTGAACCTTGTACCCAGAAGAGGCAATAAATTTAGATAGGTCATTGGGAGTACCCAAGTCTAAAATTTTAGTACCGCCCTCTAAGTGCTTTTGCACAAAAGAGCGTGTTTTTTCAAAACGTTTGGCTTCTGGAAATCGCATGAGGTAAATGTAGCACAATATAAGATGATAAAAATGGGGTATACCTTATTTTCATTTGTATTTTTGCAGCGTGCGTTGGCTATTTGCATTTATTGGCTATATGATCTTTCGGTTTCCTGGAGCCTTGTTAGGCTTTTTCTTGGGAAGTCTTTTTGAAACAAATACACGCGCCAAGTTCACTACCTCTTTTCAAACCGCACGTGTTTCTCAGCAAGACTTTGAGTTGCGCCTATTGGCATTGGCCAGCATGGTGATTAGAGCCGACGGCAAAACAAGTCAATCCGAATTGGATTATGTGCGGGCACAGTTTGTTCAATTCTTTGGCAAGGAGCGCGCCAATCAAATTTTCCACGTCTATAATGCGGAGTTCAAACAATCGGGGATCTCTGCTGTAGAAATCGGGCAGTTTCTTGCCAGTAGGACGCAATACGGCGTCCGTTTACAGATGCTCGACTTCTTATTTCGCATTGCCAAAGCCGACGGCCGTGTTTCGCCACCAGAACTTGAAAAGCTTTTGGAGATTGCGGGCTATATGCGCATAAGCACCCTAGACTACAACAGCATCAAGGCCATGTTTGTTGCCCAAACAGACAGCGCATACACCATATTGGAAGTGCCCAAAACCGCTACGGACAACGACATCAAAAAGGCATATAGAAACTTGGTTAAAAAGCACCATCCAGATAAAGTTCGTAACTTGGGACAAGCTGCTGAGGGGGCTGCAAAAGAAAAGTTTCAACGCATTCAAAAAGCATATGAAGACATTAAAAACGAACGTGGATTTTAGCACATCATGAACGATTTTATATTTTATTTACGACTGGGCTTTGAGCATATTTTAGACATCAACGCTTATGACCATTTGCTGTTTTTGGTGGCCATGTCGCTGCCATTTGTCTTTAAGCAAATGCGGTTGTTGCTTTTGCTGGTAACAGCATTTACCATTGGTCATACCCTATCCCTATGGGCTGCATCGGCCGGAATTATTCGTTTTTCTTCCAACTGGATTGAGTTTTTGATTCCCATTACGATTCTGCTCACTGCCCTACACACCTTGTACTGGAATAACAGCTTGGATCGCAAACCATCGCTGCCATTTTTTGTTCTTGCGGCCTTCTTTGGCATCATCCACGGGCTTGGTTTTTCCGGCTATTTTTCCATGGTTTTTCCGCAAAAATCAATAGGTCTTCCACTGTTGTATTTTACCCTAGGCATTGAGCTGGCACAGCTGCTTGTTGTAGCGTTGGTTATTGTTGTCAACAGCATTTTGAGCAATGTCTTTAGGGTCTCAAAACGAGACCGCCTTTTGGTAGGCAGTAGTATAATTATCGGTATTTTAGTGCCTGTTTTAATCACTGCAACCAAAGCACTATGACCAAAGCCGAAAAGAAACAATTGCGCTACGATACGGCCTATATGCGCATGGCTATGGAGTGGGCCAAGCTATCGCATTGTCAACGCAAGCAAGTAGGTTCGCTTATTGTCAAAGACCGCATGATTATCTCCGACGGTTATAACGGAACGCCTACTGGCTTTGAAAATGCTTGTGAGGATGAAGAACACTACACCAAATGGTATGTGTTACACGCCGAGGCGAACGCGATTATGAAAGTTGCTTCTTCTACGCAATCTTGTGCTGGTGCTACCTTATATATTACCTTATCGCCTTGCAAAGAATGCAGCAAGCTTATCCATCAAGCAGGCATCAAAAGAGTGGTGTATGCAAGGGCATACAAAGACATTTCTGGTATTGAGTTTTTAGAACGCGCAGGCGTAGCAGTAGTTGCCTTATCTCAAGACTAACCCTTCATTTTTTCTTTAATCTTAAGGGCTATTTTTAGGATAGTAAGTAAGATAATGGCACAGAGACTTGCACCAACACCCACCACAGCGGCAAAACTTTCACCTTCCAAAGGCTCTTCAAAATCAATATAGAATAAATTAAAAATAAGCAAGCCAGCGGCCAGAGCTAAAAAGATATATATAAGTACTTTCATGTGTTTATAATTGTTGTTTTTCAATGGTCACATGTAACCTTTGATGTTAAAAAATAATCATTCCTTTTTATGTTAATAGGTATTTTTAACATGTCGGTTTCATTAGATAAATAATTGTTGAACATTTCCAGCAAATAACTTTACGGCAATTGCCATAAGCACCACTCCAAATATTTTACGGATCACCCCAATACCAGATGGGCCCAACACCCGTTCAATACGTTTGGAGGATTTCAATACGATGTAAACAATGAAAATATTGATTACAATAGCAATTATGAGATTAGCGAGGTCGTATTCTGCACGTAGCGAAAGGATCGAAGTCAGCGTTCCCGCACCCGCAATAATGGGAAATGCAATGGGTACAATCGATGCCGTTCCTGAAGATTCGTCTTTGTAGAGTTGAATACCTAAAATCATTTCCAGTGCCAAAAAGAAAATGATAAGTGCCCCAGCCACTGCAAAGGAGTTGACGTCAATCCCAATAAGACTTAAAATTTGTTCTCCTAAAAACAAGAATCCAATCATAATAAGCCCGGCAACTAAAGAGGCTTTCTCTGACTGAATATGGCCAACCTTTTGGCGTAGCCCAATAACAATGGGAATGCTGCCAACAATATCGATGACGGCAAACAATACCATGGTGCAGGTGACGATTTCTTTTAGGTTAAACATATGTCAAATATACTTTATTTATGTTTCAAAATTGTAGTTTAGCAACATGTTTCAATTGGGCAAAACACTGGTTTCGGAAACGCTTTTCGAGCAGGCATTTACGTGCGATTTAACAGCGTGTAAGGGGGCGTGTTGTGTGGAGGGCGAAGCAGGCGCACCGCTAGAGACAGAGGAAATAAGTCAACTTAAAGAACACTGGACAACGCTCAAGCCCTTTCTAACAAAAGAAGGCATAGCGGCCATTGAGGCACAAGGCGTGGCCACACAGAATGCATTTGAGGAATGGGAAACCCCATTGATTGACGGCAAGGCGTGTGCATATATTGCTTATGACAGCAAAGGCGTTGCGCAATGCGGCATTGAGCAGGCCAATAAGCAACAAGCCACCAAACTTCAGAAACCCATCTCATGTCATCTCTATCCCATACGTGTGAAAAGCTACAGCGCATTTGTGGCAGTTAATTACCACGAATGGGCTATATGTGCGCCGGGCTGTGCCCTTGGAGCTGCGCTTAAACAACCACTTTATCAATTTGTTCAAACGGCTTTGGTGCGAAAGTTTGGGCAGGCGTGGTATGATGCCTTGCACGCGGCGGCGCAAGAATTTGATGCCAACAAAAATTGTTAAACTACGCCCTTACCATACAGACTATTACAAGTAACTGAAAATCAAAGCCTTAAGAACAGCTCTTTTTCCTAGCTTTTGTAGGAAAAGCCTTAGTTCTTGTTAAAAACTAAAAGGCATTGTGGAAAAGTATGGCTTTCATTTGGTCATTTTTTTTGGAATATTTGTAAGGAAATTATTCATCCCAAAAACCCTTTAATAAAAAATTATGCAAAATGCTATAGAACCCATATTGTCTGAAAACAAAAATCGCTTTGTAATTTTCCCTATTGAACACCATGATATTTGGGAATGGTACAAGAAATCAGAAGCATGTTTTTGGACAGCTGAAGAAATTGATTTACATCAAGATTTAACAGACTGGTCTACTAAGCTAAATGACGATGAGCGTTATTTTATAAAACACATCTTGGCATTTTTTGCAGCATCGGACGGTATTGTGAACGAGAATTTGGCTGAGAACTTTGTAAACGAAGTGCAGTACAGCGAGGCAAAATTTTATTATGGGTTCCAAATCATGATGGAGAATATCCATTCTGAGACATATTCCCTTTTGATTGATACGTACGTTAAGGATGAAGCGGAGAAGAATAATTTATTTCAAGCGATTGAGGTGTTTCCTGCTATCAAGAAAAAAGCAGACTGGGCATTACGTTGGATAGATTCAGATTCATTTGCAGAGCGTCTTATCGCTTTTGCAGCTGTAGAAGGAATCTTTTTCTCGGGTGCTTTCTGCTCCATTTTCTGGCTCAAAAAACGTGGCCTTATGCCAGGATTGACATTTTCAAATGAATTAATTTCTCGTGACGAAGGGATGCACTGTGACTTTGCTGTTCACTTGCACAACAAACACTTGGTGAATAAAGTACCACCAGCCCGTATCAAAGAAATTATTCTTGATGCTTTAAATATTGAGCGTGAGTTTATCACGGAATCACTACCAGCAAGTCTAATCGGAATGAACGCCAAACTGATGACACAGTATTTGGAATTTGTTACCGACCGTCTGCTTGTTGAACTTGGCTTAGAAAAAGAGTTCAACGTATCCAACCCATTTGACTTTATGGATATGATTTCGCTTCAAGGAAAAACAAATTTCTTTGAAAAGCGTGTTTCGGAATACCAAAAAGCGGGTGTGATGAACCAAGAATCAGAAGAAAAAGAAAAGTATTCTTTCGGCGACGACTTTTAAGTTATCCAAAAGTATACGTGCAGCATCAATATTCACCAATAGTATTGGCGCTGTTTAACCAATAAAACCAAACGACATTATGTATGTAGTAAAAAGAGATGGGCGTAAAGAGCCTATCATGTTTGACAAAATTACCGCCCGGGTTCGTAAACTCTGTTATGGATTTAACGAACTTGTTGATCCCGTAAAGGTGGCCATGAAAGTTATTGAAGGTCTTTATGATGGGGTTACCACTTCTGAACTCGATAGCTTGGCAGCCGAAACAGCCGCTTCCATGACAACCGTTCATCCCGACTATGCCCAACTCGCCGCACGGATATCTGTTTCTAACCTCCACAAAAACACCAAGAAATCTTTTTCTGAAACCATGGCAGACCTCTTTGAGTATGTCAATCCACGTACAGAAAAAAAATCACCGCTTCTTTCAGAAGAAGTAAACCAAGTAATTCAAGACAATGCCGAGTTGCTTGATTCCACCATCATCTACAACCGTGATTTTGGTTACGATTACTTTGGGTTTAAAACCCTTGAGCGTTCGTACCTGCTCAAAATCAACGGTAACATTGCCGAACGACCACAACATATGTTGATGCGTGTTTCTGTTGGTATTCACCCAACGGATCTGGATGCTGCGATAGAGACCTATCACTTGATGTCCAAAAAGTATTTCACACACGCCACACCAACGTTGTTTAACTCGGGTACACCCAAGCCACAAATGTCGTCATGCTTTTTGTTATCCATGAGAGACGACAGCATTGATGGGATTTACGATACGCTAAAGCAAACGGCTAAAATCTCACAGTCTGCTGGAGGTATAGGTTTGTCTATTCACAACGTCCGTGCGACAGGATCTTATATCGCAGGCACCAACGGTACCTCAAACGGTATAGTGCCCATGCTGCGCGTTTATAACGACACAGCCCGCTATGTAGACCAAGGCGGTGGTAAGCGAAAAGGATCATTTGCCATTTACGTTGAGCCATGGCATGCGGATATCTTTGACTTTTTAGACTTAAAGAAAAACCACGGTAAGGAAGAAATGCGTGCGCGCGATTTGTTCTATGCCATGTGGATTCCAGATTTGTTTATGAAGCGTGTGGAAGAAAACACGGAATGGACACTTATGTGCCCTAACGAATGTCCGGGACTTTACGATTGCCACAGTGAGGAGTTTGAAGAGATGTACCTCAGATATGAAAAGGAAAATCGTGGGCGTAAGACCATCAAAGCACGTGAGCTATGGGAGAAAATCCTAGAATCTCAGATTGAGACAGGAACGCCTTATATGCTCTATAAAGACGCTGCGAATCGCAAGTCCAATCAAAAGAACTTAGGAACCATCCGTTCGTCAAACTTGTGTACTGAGATCATGGAATATACGTCCAAGGATGAGGTTGCGGTTTGTAACTTGGCTTCTATTGCACTGCCCATGTTTGTTAAAGATGGCGCATTTGACCACCAAGAGCTTTTTGACGTTACCGTTCGTGTGACAAAAAACCTAAACAAGGTAATTGACCGAAACTACTATCCTGTTAAAGAGGCGGAGAACTCCAATATGCGTCACCGTCCAGTGGGCTTAGGCGTACAAGGTCTTGCGGATACGTTTATCAAACTTCGTTTGCCATTTACCAGCGAAGACGCACAAACCTTAAATCAAGAGATTTTTGAAACCATTTATTTTGCTTCGCTGACTGCTTCTAAAGATTTGGCAGAAGTAGAAGGACCTTACAAAACATATAAGGGATCACCGATTTCTAAAGGGGAGTTCCAACACAATATGTGGGGCATCAAAGACGACGAGCTTAGTGGCCGTTGGGATTGGGAAGGCTTACGCAAGCAAATCAAAAAGCACGGCGTTCGCAACTCCCTATTGATGGCACCGATGCCAACAGCATCTACCTCTCAAATTTTAGGAAACAACGAATGTTTTGAGCCGTACACTTCCAATATCTACACAAGACGTGTGTTATCTGGTGAGTTTATTGTGGTGAACAAACACTTGTTGGAAGACTTGGTTAACCTAGGTCTTTGGGACGAGGATATGAAGCAAGAATTGATGCGTGCAAACGGATCTATTCAGCACATAGAAACCATTCCAGCTGATATTAGAGAACTGTACAAAACCGTTTGGGAAATGAGCATGAAGGACATCATTGATATGTCACGTCACCGTGGATATTTCATTGATCAGTCGCAATCGCTTAACTTGTTTATGGAAGGCGCGACCATGTCCAAACTCACCTCGATGCACTTCTATGCGTGGAAGTCTGGCTTAAAAACAGGGATGTATTACCTGCGTACCAAGTCGGCTGTTGATGCCATTAAGTTTACGGTTAACAAAAAAGCGGAAGTTGCAGAAGTACCAGCAACAGCCGGTGCTGCTCTGCCAAAAACCAAGGCTGCTGTGGCAGTAGAGCCCCTTTCTCCATCTGAGCTAAAAGAAATGTTAGCAAAGTCTAAGGAAAGCGAAGACGATGACTGCCTTATGTGTGGCTCATAACAAACCATGAAAAACAACAAAAAAGCGCTCAGAAATGAGCGCTTTTTTTATTTGTCTTTTTGTTCGTCTCCCAATTTTATGGGTGCTATAGTGGGGTCGTAATGCAGGTGGTAGTGCTCAATCAAATTAATGGTTGCTACAATAAGGTCTTTGGTTTCTACCATAAGACTAAAAAACAGGGTGGTGTTTTTTGGACTCTTTTCTTCCTTGCTTCTTGTACGCTGCACTTGTTGATTAATCTTCGCATCGATATTAGCAAACAGCTCTTCTTTTTTATCTGCAAAAGTGGCAAAGGCCTCAAATGCATTGATGTCAAATGAAAAGCGCACATCTGAAAGCAAGCCTTCCAAATCAGATTGCGTTTCTTTAAGTTCTTTAATCTGCGAGTATTTTAACTGGCGGTGGTTGTTATTTACGTGTTTGTAGGAAGCCTTAGTGATGTATTCCAGCGACTGCGCCATGTCTTCAAGGATGCTTATGAGGCTAATGTAAAAATGACTTGCCTTAACGTTTTCTTCTTCAAGTTCTTGGATGAAATAAAAGAGCTCATTTCGAAGTTTGTCGATTTCTTTTCCAAGACGATTTACTTCTTTTTTAGATGTACGAAGGTCTTCAGCGTTTAGTTTAGCCAAACCATTTATAGAGCCGAGGTAAATATCATTACACTTGCTAATTACCTTAGATACGTCCTGTGCGCTTTCCAAAATAAGACTTTGCACAGATGAGCTTGAAATCATTTTTAAGTCACGCTCTCTTTTCGATTCTGCCACATTGACCTTATGCTTGCGGAAATTGCTCCACAGCACGCCTCCAGTAAGTATAAACATACCAATAAGGGCAGGGAGTTTTCCTGTATAGACGATAACAGCTACGATGCCACAGGCCGTAAAGGCCGTAAGAGCAGTCAAGAACCAACCCCCAATTACATTAAGCACTCCGGCAACGCGGTAAACAGCACTGTCAGCGCCCCAAGCACGATCTGCTAAAGAAGTACCCATAGCAACCATAAAAGTCACGTAGGTAGTCGATAGGGGAAGTTTATAGGACGTAGCGATGGAAATAAGCACTGCGGCTACGGTCAGGTTGATGGAAGCTCTTACATTATCAAAAGCGGGGGCGTCTTCTGGGTTAACGTAGCGTTGAGATTTAGGAGGCGTGAAACGCGCCTTTACTTTTTCTTTTAGCCTATTTGGCGAAACAGCCTCAATGCTGCGCATTGAACCAGCAAATGCACGAACCAAACCTCTTGAAAAAGCATTGGAATCAAAGCGTTCTTGTGTGCGTTCTTGACGAGATAAATCGATAGATGTTTTTAATACTTCTTGTGCCTTGGTTGAAAACCAAAGCGTGACAACCATGATCATCCCTGCTATGATAAGTAATATAGTCGGGGTTGAGACTTTTGCCGACAAGAATGCCATATTAAAGAGTTCGGCAGAAACCCCAGAGGCTTTCCAAGCTTCAAATGACTGCCAGGCAGCAATAGGCACACCAATAAAATTGACCAAATCGTTTCCAGCAAAAGCTAGGGCAAGCGAAAAGGTACCTACAATAATAATACTCTTATAGATGTCTGTGCGAAACAGGTATACTCCCAACATGGACAAGGAAGTCCAAAGGATCAAGCTTATGCCAATGACATTATTGGATTGTGTTGCTACGTATTCTTTAAGTGACATGCTTCCCAAAAATGCATAAGTATTATCGGCAAAGGGAGTGCCTTTAATCCCTTTGGCAAGAATAAAGTAAGTGATGGCAGTCATGGCAATACCGCCAAAAACAGCCCCCATCCACTTTGGGTTGTCCTTGAAATGGAAGGTGAGTATAAGCCTACTTATATATTGCACCACTGCACCAACGGTGAAGGCAACAAACACCGAAAGCAGTATGCCAAAAATAATCTGAGAGGCTTTGCTGACATTGATAAATTCATACAGCGATACATCGGCATTGCCCCAATATATTTTAACAAGCGATATGGCAACTGCCGCACCAAGCAATTCAAACACGATGGATACCGTGGTTGAGGTGGGCAGTCCAAGGGTGTTAAAGAAGTCGAGTAGTAGAATATCGGTAAGCATCACCGCCATAAAAATGACCATGATCTCATCGAAGTAAAACAGTTCTGGATTAAAGATGCCTTTTCGGGCAACTTCCATTAGTCCACTAGAGAAGATGGCCCCAGCGGCTACACCCAAACTGGCAATAATCATCACCGTTTTAAAGTTTATCGCTTTGGACCCAATGGCAGAGTTTAGAAAGTTTACTGCATCATTACTTACGCCAACTACTAGATCAGCGGTAGCAAGCACTGCTAAGGCAATGATGATGATGAGGTAAAAATCCATTTGGCAATAATATAAAAAAGCCCCCAGTAAATGGAGGCTTTTTGTTTAACCTTTTGTTAAGTAAGGATATTTGTTATTCAAACCAAGTCCAAGACGAAATGTCAAGGGCAGTTCCATTCCAAACATCTTCTGTTGCGGATGCCAGGCCAGTTCCTTCAACAATGATATTTGTTGTAGGGCCGTTATCTTTCATGTCAACAGCTGTAGTGTAACCCGAAACAGCTGCATTGGTAAAAGTAGCACCTGACTGCTTTTTGAATTGAAGCCCTGTTCCACCAACAGTTGAGACTGCGGTAAAGTTGACAAGCGATGGGTTGTTGTTGACACCATCTGCTTCAACTGCCGTAGAGAATCCAGCTATAGAGTGCTTAACGTACGTGTTTGTAACCGTTCCATTCCAACCTTCTGTCCAATCCACAGCATCATCGTCGTTGTTTTCTAGATATAAATTGGTAACAGAAACCGTTCCGCCAAAAAATTCAACACCATCATCTGCACCATCAATAATGGCTACATTTTCAATGGTTGTTCCTGAGCCAACGGCATATAATGACAACCCATTGTATTGCGACTCTGAATTGATTTGCGCCCCGGCACCCTTAATAACAAGGTATCTTACGCTACCAGAGTTGTCGGCATCGTCTGAGCCACCATAGATTAAGCCACCTACCTCAGCAGTTGCATCTACGCCTTCTGTTGTAGCAGCTTCTCCACAAATCACCAATCCACCCCAATCACCTGGGTTGCTATTGGCAGAACGCATAATGACAGGATTGCTAGAAGTACCTTGAACGTTAATTTTTCCACCTTGTTCCACGCCAATGAAGTTTCCCGTACCAACGTCAGACACCAATACTGTGCCTGCAGGAATGGTTAGCGTTGCTCCGTTTTTAATTAAAAAAGAACCTTGAATAGCGTATTGTTCCGTTGCAACAAGTGTACGATTTTCGGTTAGTGAACCACTTAGGGCCGTTTCTTCAACTGGTGTTGAAGGAGTTTCTTCCATGACATTATTGTCATCACATGAAATTATAAATGATGTAAAAGCAATAAAAAAGAAGAGTTGTAAATAGCGATTATTTATGGTGTAATTATTTTTCATTTTAAAAAGTGTAATTTAAATTAAGTCTTAGTTGTCTGCCTTTTTTGTAGTTCAGTACGGTTTCATTGGTTTCAATTCCTGTGTTAGGATTTTTAACCAATTGGGTTAGCGAGATATTGGGGTTAATAAGGTTTTTGGCGGTAATGCCAATTTGTAAGCGATCGCTTAGCGTCTTTTTTACAATAAAATCCATTGTTGGGATTCCATTCTCTACAATAGCGTCGTTGTAGTCAACGTCTTTAGTAGCTTGATCCTCAGGACCACCTAAAATCACAATCTTTTCTGAAGCATAATTAAATGCCAATGTAGATTGTATGGGTTTTTCTGTAAGGGTGTTATAGTTTAGCGACGTATTTACGATTAAGTCCGAAGCCCCTTGTAGTCCAACCTTGGTTAGGTCTTTATACTTAAAGGTTTCTGTAATAGCCCCGTTTGCATCGTACACATCTTTTAAATCCTGACTGTGCCACATACGGGTTGCATTCAGGTTCAATCGAAGCTTTGGGCGACCTTCATCAGTAATCAAATTAATTCTTGACTCCAATTCTAATCCATAAACGGTGGCCTTATCGGCTGTGTTAAAGAATGAAAAATAACCGGTAGAACCACGGGTTACAGAAGTGTTTATAGGGTCTTCAATTTTTTTGTAAAAAGAAGTTAAAGAAATCAGCTCACTATCAGAAAGGAAGTATTCCCACTTTAGATCTATGTTCGTGTTTTTTGAAGCGATAATATCTGGGTTACCAAAAGTAATTAGGCCTGTTGGCGAAACGTATTGAAAGGGTGCAATTTCTTTAAATTCTGGAAGTGTTTGTGTAAGGCTTCCCGCTAAACGAAGGCTGTGTTTTTCACTCACTGCATATTTCACATTAAAAGACGGAAATAAACGATCATAAGCCTTTGTTCTGTTTCCAGTTCGTCCACCGGGGGCTTGCGCGGCATTATAAGAAATGTCAATTTGTGAGCTGTCATAACGCAGTCCTCCTTCAAGCGTTAAATTCCCAGACTGATAAGTCATGGACAAATAACCCGCATAGGCAAGCAGCTCTCCATAGTATTTATCTGCAGGTTCGACATTTAGACTTAAGCGATTTGCATCAAAATTTCCTTGGCTGAAAATTGCAGATATTTCATCAATAGAAGCAGGTGTTACGGTAAACCCTCGACGAGGGCCAACACCAAAATACTGAGAAATAAAGTTACGTGTCTTGTTACGGAAATTTCCGCCAAAATCAAGTTTTAAGCTTCTGCTGTCTTGGTCAATAAGGGTGAGTTGTGCATTAGCCAATCCGTTGAATTCGTTGTCTTCAATTAGTTGGAAACTTTTTCTTTGTTGGGTATTTCCGGTTCTTCCAAGCTCTACAATGTTTTTATTAAAGTTTACCTCGTTACGAATTCTATTTGGCTCATCTGCATTTAAGTTGTTATATCCTGTTGACCAGTTTACTCGAAACGTATCTGAGAAAAGATGTTTCCCATGCAGTTGGCCAACAATAAGCGTTGTTTCTTTAAGATTTTGGTCTCTTATAAATTGAAACAGACCTTCACTTGGATCCGTTTCTTCAAAAATGGTTGCAGTTCCTGCACGTCCACCTTCAAATACCTCGTCAGAAACCTTGTTGATGAAAAGTGTGTTTCCACGCAAAGTGGTTTTTTCATCAATCTTATAATTCACATCTAGAAGTGCTGTTGTAGCAACTGTTTTTCTCCAAGTGATTGCATCGGGAATAGAATCATCAATAAAGTTAGATCTGAAACGTCTAAACTCACCATTTCGGTAATCATATGCGGTGCTTTGTCCTAGCGTTGCCAAGACCTTTAATTTATCACCAATTTTTTTACCAAAGCTTATTGCAGCGGATCTGTCCAATGGCGTATTTTCAGTTTCTGGAGTCCATGTTTGTTGTGTGATGGCTTTTCGTGTACTCGTGTTTGTAGCATAAAATCCACTTGTCACATTTCCTTGATTGGGAGATACCTTAAAGTTTGAAAATACATCTTTTTTTGCCACGTTTTCGTTGCCTCCAGTTCCAATGGAAATGTCAAAAACATCATTAATTCCTAATTCTTTAGAATCAATATTGATATTCCCTGATGCTTGATCTGCTGAAATTGCAGCTGTTGTTGTTTTGGAAACAGATACATTTTTTATTAGTCGGGTAGAAAACAAATCCAAATTGATGTTTTTCTTGTCTACATCGTCTGAAGGAATGGGAAGCCCGTTAAGTGTGGTATATAAATAACGATCACCTAGGCCTCGAACATATACATCTCCTGAACCTTGTGTTTTTCCAATCCCAGCAATTTTAGTAGTAGCTGCTGCCGCATCGTTAACGCCTAACCTGGACAATTCACTTGCGCCAATACTTTCTTTAATGGAAACTGCTTTTTTTCTGTCTAGCAATAATGCTTCTTCGCGTTCGCGACTCGTAACAACTTGTACAATAACCTCATCCAAGGCATTGGACCCTGGGCCTAGGCTCACCGAAAGTTGTGTAAACTTATCGGCTTCGACGACTATATTTTCAAGCGTTATTGTTTCGTAACCAACAAAGCTAAAAACAAAACTATAGGTTCCAGGCTCTAGGTTATTTAATGAAAATTTTCCATCAAAATCTGTTACGGTACCTGTTGCAGTCCCCTTAACAAGAACGTTAGCAAAAGGTAGGGGATCATCATTCATCTCCTTATCTAGCACTACTCCTTCTACGGTACCGTTTTGTGATAACCCAGATAAAGAAATAGCGATTAATAATATTAACGTGATGTTGTGTTTAATGCGTAGCATATGATTATTTTACAATGCAAATAAAGAGTGGCTAATTGAACTAATGTTTACCTACCTGTTATTAAAACTTTCCTTGTACGTTATCTTAGTGTTATGCAATTTATTTTTTGTTCCTAGACCAGTCTTTTATACCTTTCCCACATGCAATGGGAACAACTTTTATCACTCCGCCGACACGGCGATAAGCAAAAACGACTACGCACAGAGCAAGATCCAACCCGCAGTGGTTTTGAGGTAGATTATGACCGTATTATCTTCTCTGCAGCCTTTCGAAACCTGCAAGACAAAACACAAGTGATTCCGTTCTCCAAAACCGATTTTGTGCATACACGCCTTACGCATTCGCTTGAAGTTTCAGTTGTTGGGCGGAGCTTGGGGCGTATGGTCGGACAACGTTTATTGGAAAAATATCCTGAGCTAAGTACCACACACGGCTATACCATCAACGACTTTGGCGCCATAGTAGCTGCTGCATCGCTAGCCCACGATATTGGCAAT
>QXZR01000098.1 GCA_009886265.1 Flavobacteriaceae bacterium | reverse complement strand
TATGCCCTAGGTTTCCACTAAACAGCGGGTAGAATATCGCTCCCACTACGATTCCTGAAACTGCTGAATAAACAACTTCCATTGCGTCAAAATTATCTTCCATAAGTCCTCTAATTGAACCACCAAATATTAAATAGAACACAATAAATAGTATGCCAAATATGATTCCTTCAACCAACGTGGCAATAAGTCTTTCACCTTTTGAGGCTATGGTGTAGCCGTATGCTTCTTTACTCATGTTTTTTGTTTTTATAAATTGTTCAAATAAATGATACCCAACCCCATGGCTGGCTATTCCCCCCAAGAAAGTGCTTGGCTTAAAAATAAATCTACATCGAGTAGTAGGTTTAAAAAGAAGAACAGACTTGGGGTCTTGTTCAATGCTAAGTTAACAAAAAATCGTTTAGAGCCTAAGCAACTGTTGTTTTCGAAATCAATACCTTTGCTGAAACAGTTAAGCGTGCTGCGAATATTTCTATTCTTGTGTTTTCCCCTCTTTGTTTTGGCGCAAGCCAAACCCCCACCAACAGGCTCGCTGCTGCCCAAACGCCTCAATGAGAAAAAAATCATCTCCAATTCATTCAGTGCAGACGCCTTAGATTCTTTGTCAGTTAACCCTAGTGCCGCTGACATCAGCGTTACAGATTACCTTATCATCAGCCAGGCGCGGGATACCATCCATGTGGATACCACGCTCACCATGGCCAAATACTACAAGTTCAACAGCCAGCGCAGGGATAACTTTGCCTATCTGCCACTGAACAACTCCGGTCAAGCCCTAAACCCCTTGTCCTTAGAAGCTTGGCATAAGGAAACCGCACCAGCCGTTGGTTTTAAGGCCAAAGAAAGCCAACGCTTTCTGCCACATCAGTTTGGCTATTACCACGTGCCAACACCGCTGTCCGAGCTGTTCTTTAAAACCACCCAATCGCAAGGGCAATCCACCGATGTACTCATCACGGCCAACATCCACCCAAGGCTTAACTATGCTATTGGCTACCGCGGACACCGCTCTTTGGGAAAATACCAACACCAAATATCGGGGCGCAGCCAGTTGCGCTTTAGCACACGCTACGAAAATCCCAACGGACGGTATCGCCTGCGCTTGCAAATCATGAATCAAAAAATTTCCCAAGAAGAAAACGGCGGACTAAACGAAGCTTCCATCCAAGATTTTGAGTCGGGAGACGATGAATTTTTTGACCGAGAACGCCTAGAGGTAAACTTCGAAAATGCCATCAATAACTTTATCGGAAAACGTTACTTATTGGAGCAAGACTATTTGCTGCTTCGCTCCAATGACTCACTTCAGGCGCCTCGTTTGCGCCTCGGATACCGTATGCAAAGTGATATTCAAGACAATCGCTTTAGTCAAGACCAAGCTTACAGCGGTTATGGCGATTTGGCAGGGGGCTTTTCTAAGCCCAATGACCGTATGTATTACAGCCTTCGTCAATTTGATGCCTATACCATACTCACAAGTCCTACCATAGGTTGGTTTTCGGGTCATATCCGGCACCACAAATACAGCTATAAGGAAGCGGAGCAACTCGTCAATCCTTCCATAAACGAAGATGCCTACTCCGTGGGAGGAGAATGGCGCAAGCGATTTGGCAGCTTGGATTTTCGTGCTTCAGCCGAACTCGGCATCAGTGGAGATCGTATTGGGAACTATGTTTTTGGCGAAATAAAACAACCGCTGTTTTCGTCTTTTACACTAACAGCCGGTCTGCGTTGGCAGCAACAGCACCCGGGGTTTGTGTTTGAGCAATTCACCAGCAGCTATGCCGACTACCAATGGAAAAACACCCCTGAAATGGAGCAGCGCACCGCAATTTTTGCACAACTCTCGCATCCAGATTTTGGCAAACTATCTCTTACCACGACCAATATCAACAACTACGCTTATTACTTGCAGCCCGATGCTGCTTCGCTTGCTGTGACGCCCATGCAGTTGACGCGTGGCATCAACCTATTGCAATTGGATTGGGAAGCGGGTGTCAAATGGGGTGTGTTCCGTATGGATATGAAACTACGTGGCCAGCAGTTGAGCGACAACAAAGAAGTGATGCCGATGCCTAATTTTATTGGACGTACGGCCTTGTATTATGAAGACCACTGGTTTGAAAATGCCTTATTTTTAAATTTGGGCGTCAGTGCACGTTATTTCTCTTCCTATAAGATGCGTGCTTACCATCCCTTACTCTCTGCTTTTGTGGTGCAGCCGCACCAAGAAATGGAAGGCTATCCTATTGTGAATGCATTCTTTAATATGAAAATCAGACAGACGCGTTTGTTCTTTGTTTTTGAGCATGTGAACGCCAACCGAAAAGCCGCAAATTATTATGCAGCACCCAGTTATCCCTATCGAGATATGCTATTTCGTTTTGGATTGGTTTGGAACTTCTTCCAGTAGCCTAGCCGTTTGGCAAGTCACCACCCTCTTTAATAGGCAGTTTGGATGATCCCATCAAAAAGGCATCTACATGATGTGCAGCTTCACGCCCTTCAGAAATGGCCCAAACAATTAACGATTGCCCACGACGCATATCACCAGCAGTGAAAATGTGGGGTACGTTTGTTTGGTATTTTTCATTTCCTTTTACGTTTGTGCGTTCATCTTGATCAAGACCCAAACGCTCAGCAAGTGTTGGTTCAGGACCCGTAAAGCCTAGTGCCAACAATGCCAACTCACATGGCCATTCCTTTTCAGAATTAGCCTCTTCAATAAGTTGTGGTCTTCCGCCATCTTCTGGCTTCTCCCATCGCACATTCACGGTTTTAAGCCCTTTTAAATGCCCCTTGTCATCAGCAATAAATTCTTTGGTCATGATGCTCCACTCACGGTGAATACCCTCTTCGTGTGAAGAAGTGGTCTTCAGCTTAAAGGGCCAAAATGGCCAAGGGTGATCTTCGGTGCGTGTTTCAGCTGGCTTTGGCATAATCTCAAAGTTGGTTACGCTAGTTGCGCCCTGTCTGTTTGAGGTTCCAATACAATCCGAGCCCGTATCTCCACCACCAATAACAACTACGTTTTTGTTGCCAGCGTGTAAGGCACCGTCTACTTCCGTAAGGCCGTCTACCCAGCGATTGCTCTTGGGTAAGAAGTCCATGGCTTGTACTACGCCAGGAAGATCAGCTCCAGGGATGGGCAATCTTCTGCGGATGGTAGCACCACCACAAAGCACAACAGCATCAAAAGCTTCTAGATCGGCAACAGGCATGTTTTTCCCAACTTCAACACCCATTTCAAACAGGATGCCTTCTTCTTCTAAAATAGCCAAACGTCTGTCAATGACGTTTTTTTCCATCTTAAAGTCCGGAATACCATAGCGGAGTAATCCGCCTACTTTTTCGTCGCGCTCAAATACGGTAACCGTATGTCCGGCACGGTTGAGTTGTTGGGCTGCAGCAAGTCCTGCAGGCCCCGAGCCAATAACGGCAACTGTTTTTCCCGTGCGGCTTTCCGGCGGAACAGCTTTGATCCATCCTTCTTTAAATCCACGCTCAACAATATATTTTTCAATCATCTCAATAGAGACAGGTGGGTTGATGATGCCCAACACACAAGCTGCCTCACATGGAGCAGGGCAGAGCCTTCCCGTAAACTCAGGGAAGTTGTTGGTGGTGTGTAGAATACGAAGGGCTTTTTCCCATTCGTTGCGGTACACAGCATCGTTAAAATCGGGAATCATATTCCCCAACGGACAACCACTGTGACAAAACGGGACACCACAATCCATGCAGCGTGCGCCTTGTTCTTGTAGCGTTTCTTCGCTAGGGGTTACCGTAAACTCCTTGTAATTCTTAACGCGGTCTTGAACAGCTACATTCTGTTCGTTGACGCGCTCGTGCTCCATAAATCCTCTTAACTTTCCCATAATTATGCTTTTTGTTCTTGCGCCATGCGTTCAAGAGCTGCTTTATAATCGGTAGGCATTACCTTAATAAAGTGCTTTTGTGTTGTTTTCCAATTTTTTAATAGTTCAGACCCCAGTGGGCTTCCCGTATACTTCACGTGATTTTGAATTAAGCTTTGGACGTGGTCGACGTCTGCGGCGCTCAAGTCTTCTAAGCCAATCATTTCCATGTTGAAGTTGCGGTCGTCAAAAATGCCGTCTTCAGCATAAATATAGGCGATTCCGCCACTCATACCAGCAGCAAAGTTGCGTCCTATCTTACCTAATATAATAGCTTCACCACCCGTCATGTATTCGCAACCGTGGTCACCAATACCTTCAACAACGGCAATGGATCCAGAATTCCGTACACAGAAACGCTCTCCAGCAATTCCGTTGATGTAAGCCTCGCCAGCCGTGGCACCATATAGCGCTACGTTTCCGATGATGACATTCTCTTCTGGTTTAAAGGTTGCTGTTTCAGGAACTTTGGCTACCAGCCTTGCGCCAGACAATCCTTTTCCGAAATAGTCATTGGCGTTTCCAGTCACTTCCATATGAAGTCCTTTGGTTGCAAAACAGCCAAAACTCTGACCCGCAGCTCCTGTAAACAATAGGTTTAGCGTGTCTGGCGGAAGTCCTTCACGGCCGTGTGCTTTTGAAATTTCATTACTCAAAAGGGCGCCAACACTTCGGTCTGTATTCTTGATATCAAACGACAGTGTCTGTGATTCTTTTTTGATTATGGCCTTCTGTGCCTTTGAAACGATGTCCACATCTAGTACGTTGTCTAGTCCGTGGTCTTGTTTGCTCACGTTGCGTACGGGTACTTTGTCTCCAACTTCAGGTTTGTATAAGATAGCTGACAAATCAATGCCTTGTGCCTTATAGTGGTCAATGGCCGTATTCATATTCAGTTTTTGGCTTTGCCCAACCATTTCATCGATAGACCTGAACCCTAGTTCTGCCATGATGGCACGTAACTCCTCTGCAACATAGTGCATAAAGTTAATGACATGCTCAGGCTTCCCTTTAAAGTTTTTACGCAGCTCTGGGTCTTGCGTGGCAATTCCCACCGGACAGGTATTAAGGTGACATGCACGCATCATAATACAACCAGATGCTACTAGTGGGGCAGTGGAGAATCCAAATTCTTCTGCACCAAGCAAGCAGGCTACGGCTACGTCACGTCCTGTTTTCATTTGTCCGTCACATTCCATCACGATACGACCACGTAGGTCGTTCATCACTAAGGTTTGTTGTGCTTCGGCAATTCCCAATTCCCATGGCAATCCAGCGTGTTTGAGCGATGTGAGTGGCGAAGCGCCTGTTCCACCGTCAAATCCAGAAATCAACACCACATCTGCTTTTGCTTTTGCAACACCAGCAGCAATGGTTCCAACGCCTACTTCAGAAACAAGCTTCACATTGATGCGCGCCTCTCTGTTGGCATTTTTAAGGTCATAAATCAATTGCGCTAAATCCTCAATAGAATAAATATCGTGGTGAGGTGGTGGGGAAATCAAGCCAACGTAAGGCGTTGAATTTCGCACCGATGCAATGTATGGGTTTACTTTAGGCCCAGGCAGTTGTCCGCCTTCTCCGGGCTTGGCGCCTTGAGCCATTTTAATTTGAATTTCACGTGCGTTGGTCAAGTAGTGCGAGGAAACGCCAAATCGCCCAGAGGCAACTTGCTTAATGGCAGAATTACGCCATTCTCCGTCTTCGTCACGGGTGAAACGTCTTGGGTCTTCACCACCCTCTCCCGAATTACTCTTTCCGCCAATGCGGTTCATGGCTTTTGCCAAGTTTTCATGTGCTTCTTCACTAATCGACCCCAAAGACATGGCGCCTGTTTTGAAACGCTTCACGATTTTGGTCCACGGCTCTACTTCCTCAATGGGAATGGGATCCAAATCTGTGAATTCAAACATACCACGCAAGGTCATCAGTTGCTTGGTTTGATCGTTAACCAGTTTGGAGTATTCCTCAAAGGTGTCATAGCTTCCTTTACTTGTAGCCAGTTGTAGCTTGGCAATACTGGCAGGGTTCAGCATGTGCGCCTCCCCATTACGACGCCAGCGATAGCTGCCGCCAATTTCAAGGTCAATCCCTTCACCAGCCGCTTTTTCGCCAAAGGCAAATTCGTGACGCTTGGCAATTTCTTGCTCAACTTCTTTAAGTCCGATTCCTTCAATTCGTGTGGCAGTATTGCAGAAATAGGTATCGACAAATTTCTTGCTCAGTCCAAGGGCTTCAAAAATTTGTGCGCCTCTGTAGGAGTGTAGCGTGGAAATACCAATCTTGTTCATGATTTTAACAAGCCCTTTTGCAATGGCTTTGTTAAAATTGGCAATGGCATTTTCAGCAGATAGTCCTTTGATGGCACCTTTTTCTACTTGGTAGTCGATGATTTCATTGACCATATATGGATTAATGGCACTTGCACCATAGCCAAATAAGGAAGCAAAGTGATGTGGCTCACGTGGTTCGGCAGATTCGATAATGATGCCAAACTTAGAACGCAAGCTGTGTTTCATCATGCCGTGGTGTACAAATGCACAGGCCAAAAGCATGGGCATGGGCGCCATGTCTTTGTTGATTCCACGATCAGAAAGTATGATGATGTTTGCGCCATCCTCAACTTCTTTTTTAACGCGTTTCAATAGGTCTTCAAGTGCGCGTTCCAGTCCGTTGTTTCCTTCTTTGGCAACGTACAGCGCATTGACCGATTTAGACTTAAAATCATCATGCTCAATAAACTTGATTTTATCAAGATCTTCGTTAGAGATGATGGGATTTTGAATATTTAGTTTTTTCGCGTGTGCCGGGATAACGTCAAAAATATTGGCATCACTTCCCACAGACATGGAGGTGTCTGTTACAATTTCTTCACGGATTCCATCTAATGGCGGGTTGGTCACCTGTGCAAATAGCTGTTTGAAGTAGTTGTAGAGTAGTTGAGGTTTATTCGACAACACGGCAAGCGGCGTATCGGTTCCCATAGAGCCAATGGCTTCTTTGCCCAAGGTGCTCATGGGTGTGATTAGGGTTTTGATATCTTCCTCTGTATAACCAAAGGCTTGTAGTCTTTTAATAAAAGGCTCAGCTTCAACTGGCGTTTTGTTTCCTGTATATGGAACCTCTTTAAGCGGAAGTAAATTTTCTTTTAACCAATCTCCGTATGGGTGTTTGGCAGAAATTTTTTCTTTTACCTCACGGTCTTCAATGATGCGTCCTTCTTCCATGTCCACCAAAAACATTCTTCCGGGCTCTAAACGTCCGTGAAGGGAAACATTGGCGGGATCAATATCAATAACGCCCGTTTCAGAAGACATGACCACGTAACCATCTTTGGTCACGGTATATCGCGATGGGCGCAGTCCGTTTCGGTCAAGTAGTGCACCGATAAATTTTCCATCCGTAAAAGGCACACTTGCGGGTCCGTCCCACGGCTCCATAATACATGCGTTGTAAGCGTAAAAATCTTTTTTAGCAGGATCCATAGATTGGTGCTTTTCCCATGCTTCCGGGACGAGCATCATCATCACTTCTGGTAGTGAGCGCCCTGAGTGTAGCAACAACTCAACCACCATGTCCATTGAGGAGGAGTCAGACTTGCCGGGAAGTACAATAGGCGTAATGTGCGCCATATCATCTCCAAAAAATTCGTTTGCAAACAGCTCTTCACGTGCCTTCATGCGAATAACGTTCCCGCGGTAGGTATTGATTTCGCCGTTGTGACACATATAGCGGAAGGGTTGTGCTAAATCCCAAGTAGGGAAAGTGTTGGTAGAAAAGCGTTGGTGTACAAGCGCCAGACGTGTTACTACGCGTGGGTCTTTAAGGTCTAGGTAGAAGCCTTCAATATCTTCGGGCATTAGCAAGCCTTTGTAGATAACCGTTCTGGTTGAGAAGCTTGGCAGATAGAAATAGGAGCTTTGCGACATCTTACTTCCAAAAATGCGGTGCTCTGCACGTTTTCTGGCAATAAATGACTTGGTGTTAAGCTGGTCTTCGGTGAGTTTGCCGGTTGCATCTTCAACAAACACTTGCTTGATGTTTGGTAATGTCTGTGCGGCAATACGTCCAACTACGTCATAGTTGGTAGGTACATCTCGCCATCCAATTATAGCCAAATCCTGACGGGCCAATTCTTCTTCAAATACCTCAATGCAGTGCGTGCGTTGGTTCATCTTCTGAGGAAGGAAAACCATACCTAGTGCATATTTTTTGGGCTCAGGGAGTTTGAATGAAAGCACGTCTGTTAGGAAGTCATGCGGGATGTCTATGAGTATACCTGCTCCATCCCCTGTTTTGCCATCTGCACTCACCGCACCGCGGTGTTCGAGTTTGACCAAGATATCTAAAGCCTTGTGGATGATATCATTGGTTCTTTTGCCCTTAAGACTGCAAATAAAACCAGCACCACAGTTATCGTGCTCGTTTTCTGGATGGTATAAACCTTGTGGGTTAGGTAGCATAAATCAATTTTTCTCAAATATAACAGCTAGCTTTAGTTTTTATTAAACACCAGCTAAGCTAATGTAGGCGCAATACAACATTCATAAAATTTAACTGAAAAATTATTAAATAACAAAAATAGACACACCAAAATTAGTATTACTGGAATATAAATAGCGTGTTATTCTTACCCCCTATTTTTATAGGGTTAATTATTAAATTTTATAGCTTTTATGCAAATATACCCCATTTAATAATGGGTATAAAATCAATAAATGTATATTTTGATATATTTTTTATGTTTTATAGCGCCATAATCCTTTCTTTTGACTGTTTTTTTTAGCCCATTTACATTGTTATATTTGTTTTTGACTTAATTCCAAACAAAATTATATGGAAACCCTAATACTTGTTGTGTTTTTTCTAGGCTACTTGGCCATTACCCTTGAGCATAATTTAAAGATTGATAAACTCATACCTGCACTTGCCATGATGGCCATTTTGTGGGCATTGATTTCGCTTATGCACCTACCTGTTTTTGACATAGACACCATAACGCGGAGTTTACACGAAACACATATTGAAGAGATTTTACTACATCACTTAGGTAAGACGGCTGAAATCTTGGTCTTTTTGCTCGGTGCCATGACCATTGTTGAAATCATCGATTATTTTGACGGCTTCGCAACCATCAAAGGTTTTATTCGAACAAATGTAAAGGTCAAACTGCTCTGGATATTTTCCATATTAGCCTTTATTCTTTCTGCTATTATTGACAACCTTACAGCAACTATCGTCTTGATTACGATATTGCAAAAAGTGATTCAAGACCGCAACACACGACTGTGGTTTGCAGGGCTTATAATTGTTGCTGCTAACGCTGGTGGTGCTTGGTCTCCTATTGGGGATGTTACCACAACAATGCTGTGGATTGGTAATAAAGTAAGCACACCAGAATTGATTAAATACCTATTCATTCCATCTGTTGTCTGTATGGTGGTTCCTACGCTTATTGCTAGTCGATACAAAGCATTTAGGGGCACTATAGATAATAAAGATGTGAGGGAAACCAAAAAATCACCTTTTGGATCTAGAATGCTTTACTTAGGTTTGGGCTCCATTTTATTTGTTCCTTTTTTCAAGCAAATCACACATTTACCTCCCTATGTAGGCATGATGTTGTCTTTGGCCGTTGTAGCTGCGTTTGCTGAACTTTATAGCAGCGCCAAGTTCTCCTTGTCAAATATTGATGAAACTGCTGATGATCACGCCATTCACAGTCCCGTTCATGCGGCTTTGACAAAAATCGAATTACCTAGTATTTTATTTTTCCTTGGAATACTGATGGCCGTGGGTGCTTTAGAGTCTTTGGGGCTTTTGTTTAATTTTGCGGGTGACCTCACCCAAGCCATTCCAAATATGGACATTGTGGTTTCGCTTTTTGGAACTATATCTGCCGTAATTGACAATGTGCCGCTGGTAGCTGCTAGTATGGGGATGTTCTCTCAAGGACCCGATGATCCGATTTGGCATGCCATTGCTTTTGCTGCAGGAACTGGAGGTAGTATGTTGGTGTTTGGTTCTGCCGCTGGCGTTGTTGCCATGGGCATGGAAAAAATCAATTTTTTCTGGTACTTTAAAAAGATTTCCATTCTCGCTTTTGTTGGCTTTTTGTCTGGTTACCTAACCTTTATGCTGATGCGTGACTTTATTCTTGTTTAGTGGATTATGCTTCCGCAATACAATGGCTATACGCACAACTGCCGATGTATCAGCGGGTTGGAAAAGCTGCCCTCAACCCTAATTTAGATGGCATAACCAAGCTAGCTACACACCTAGGTAATCCCCATCAAAAATTTAAAAGCATACATATTGCGGGTACCAATGGTAAGGGCTCTTCTGCGCATATGCTTGCATCAATATTACAAGAGGCAGGGTATAAAGTAGGTTTGTATACCTCTCCTCACCTAAGTGACTTTAGGGAGCGTATTCGCATCAATGGTGTCCCCATCGACCAAGAGTATATACTTGATTTTGTGGTTTCAAACCGCATATTTTTTGAGCAAGAAGCCTTTTCTTTTTTTGAAATGACCGTTGGCCTTGCCTTTGATTATTTTGCAAAGCAACACGTAGATGTAGCGGTTATTGAGGTGGGTTTGGGTGGCCGTTTAGATGCTACCAACATCATCACACCAGAGGCCTGTCTTATCACCAACATAGCGCTAGACCATCAGCAGTTTTTGGGTACAACAAGACCCGCCATAGCTAAAGAAAAGGGCGGTATTATAAAACCCAACACAACTGTTGTTTTGGGTGCCGATGACAAGGAAACCTTTGCTGTTTTTGATGCCATAGCCAAGCCATTAGATGCTCCGCTGTATGTTGCAGAAAAACATACGTATGTTACTGATTTGCTTGGAGATTATCAGCAGCAAAATATCAATGGGGTGGTTTCCTTGCTTAAAAAGCTATCTTCTTTTACGGTTTCAGAAGATCATGTTTGCAATGGTTTGCAGCACGTACGCAAAAATACAGGCATTCGTGGCCGTTGGGAAATCTTAGGAACCAAACCCACTATAATAGCTGATGTGGCACACAATAAAGCCGGATTGGAAGTTGTCTTAAGGCAACTCACCTCCCTTACGTATGATACCCTTCACGTTGTTTTTGGTATAGTTAGCGATAAGGATGCGGGTGATTTAGTAACGCTTTTACCCCCAGACGCCACCTATTATTTGTGTGCGGCAGCAGTTCCCAGAGCCTTGGATGTGCCCAGCCTCTCAGCCCATTTCAGTAATCATAACCACAGTTTTACTTCTTATGACAGCGTTGAACACGCATATGATGCAGCGCTAAATAAGGCCTCAGTGGAGGATGTTGTTTTTGTTGGAGGCAGCCTATTTGTGGTCTCAGAAATATTACCTTAAAAAAATAAATTGAACATGGTTTGGTACGCCTGTTATTTTATATATTTGCACCCCCCGGGCGCTTAGCTCAGTTGGTTCAGAGCACCTCGTTTACACCGAGGGGGTCGGGG
>QXZR01000097.1 GCA_009886265.1 Flavobacteriaceae bacterium | reverse complement strand
CCACAGACGGCAAGGATAACAGCCATTGGCATATGCATATGTCGTTTTATCCGCCACTATTACGCTCAGCCGAGGTAAAGAAATTTATGGTAGGCTATGAGATGTTTGCCAACCCACAACGTGACATCACCGCCGAGCAAGCTGCACAACGCCTTCGTGACTGTGCTACAACACATTATAAGAATTAACTATATTCAAACCAAAATTAAACCAACATGGATTTTTCAACAATAGACATTACCATATTTGCGCTCTATGCCGTGCTAATTTTATCAATAGGACTATTTGTATCCCGCCAAAAAAAGGGGGAGACCAAAAGTGCCGAAGATTATTTTTTGGCAGGTAAATCATTGCCTTGGTGGGCGATTGGGGCATCACTGATTGCAGCAAATATCTCTGCCGAGCAGTTTATCGGTATGTCTGGCTCTGGCTTTGCGCTGGGACTGGCCATTGCATCCTATGAGTGGATGGCAGCCATTACGCTTCTTGTTGTTGGAAAATACTTCTTGCCCATATTCATTGAAAAGGGACTTTACACCATACCAGAATTTATTGAAAAAAGATACAGCACCAACCTGAAAACCATATTGGCGGTCTTTTGGATTGCACTTTTTGTGTTTGTAAACCTTACTACGGTATTGTTCTTAGGTGGCAAAGCACTGGATACCATTATTGGAACAGGAGACGGTGGTATATTGCTTAACAGTATCATAGGACTTGGACTCTTTGCAGCGGCCTATTCCCTTTGGGGCGGACTGGCAGCTGTGGCTTGGACCGATGTGGTGCAAGTGGTGATACTAATCATTGGAGGCCTTTTGATGGCTTACTTTGCACTGGCAAACGTCACGGACTCAGGTAGTGTTATAGACGGTATGCGTTATGTCTACGAAAAAGCACCCGAACGCTTTTCGATGATACTCTCCAAAGGGGAAATCATTACCCCCAACGGACGAGATGCATGGTGGGACCTTCCAGGTCTTGCAGTTATCATAGGCGGTATGTGGGTCGCCAATCTCTACTACTGGGGCTTTAACCAATATATCATCCAAAGAACACTGGCTGCTAAAAGCCTAAGAGAAGGCCAAAAGGGAATTGTATTTGCGGCTTTTCTAAAACTAATTATCCCTGTGATTGTGGTACTTCCTGGCATCATTGCCTACGTGATGAACCTAGACCCAGACACGGGCAGCCTTAATATGGAGCTACTTAGTAGTGAAGGCTTTTTGGGTACTGCTGGTAATGTAGCCAACGACAACGCAGCGCCCTGGCTGATTAAAAACTTTATTCCAATAGGACTTAAAGGCCTTATCCTTGCTGCACTAGCAGCAGCCATTGTATCCTCATTGGCCTCTATGCTGAATTCGACATCTACCATTTTCACTATGGACATCTACAAGTCGATGTTCAATAAAAATGCAGATGACAAGCAAATGGTGAAAGTAGGACGTCTAACAGGTCTTGTTGCCCTTATCATTGCCATGCTGATTGCGCCACAACTGGGAAGTCTTGGTCAGGTATTCCAATTTATTCAGGAATACACGGGTGTCGTAAGTCCAGGTATATTGGCAGTGTTCCTCATGGGACTTTTTTATAAAAAAGCCACCAACAATGCGGCCATTTGGGGGGTGATACTATCCATTCCAATAGCGATGTACTTTAAGGTAGCACCAAACGGCTGGAGTGATGCGGCACTGTTTGTGAATATTCCATTTATGCATCAGATGATGCTCACTTGTATTGGTACGATACTGGTTATTGCAGGTATTAGCAAGCTAGAAGGCAATCAGGACGATCCAAAAGGAATAGTACTAACAAAGAAGTTATTTGCTACTGGTAAAACTTTTAATGTAGCAGCCTTTGGGGTGTTGCTTATTACGGTACTTTTATATGCGCTATTTTGGTAGAGAGCACACAAAGTTAGATACTTAACGGGTAATTTTTTTAAAAAATCTTGGTGATTTTCGTTTAGTCGATTGACGTTACGCGAGACATCTAGGTAAATCAGGACGATTGCATAATCTTTTTGAATAATATATGGGGATGTTTAACTACAGCCCTCTAACCTTCTTTTCCCAAGCCCATGCAGATGCAACAGCTTCGTCTAGGCTGCGTTTGGTTTTCCAACCCAAGACCTCATTGGCTTTCGTGGTATCGGCAAAGGCAGCGATTACATCTCCAGCCCGTCTCTCACCAATCTCATACGTTAATTTTTCACCCGAAACGCGTTCGAAGCTTTGGATTACTTCAAGAACACTACTCCCTTTACCAGTACCCAAGTTAAAGACTTCATAGGCTTCGGAAACATCATTTGTTGTAATACGCTCAAGTGCCACGACATGTGCTTCTGCTAAATCTACTACGTGAATATAATCTCTGACGTTGGTGCCATCAGAGGTAGGGTAGTCATTACCAAAAACGGTAAGTTTTGGATATAGACCTGCTGCGGTTTGGGTGATAAAAGGCACCAAATTTTGTGGTTTGCCTAGTGGCAATTCTCCAATTGCATTCGATGAGTGTGCGCCAATAGGATTAAAATAGCGTAGTGAAATTACCCGAAAGCCCTCAAGTGCATTAACGGTATCCACCAAGATTTCTTCACCCACTTGCTTGGTATTGCCGTAAGGCGACATGGCTGGCTGTATGGGCGCGCGTTCCGTAATGGGAAGTGCTTCGGCCTCGCCATAAACCGTGCAAGACGAACTAAAAATAAAAGGTATGGGTTTGTCTGACTTTTCAATCTCAGCCAACAAATTCAGTAATGACCCAAGGTTGTTTTGGTAGTAAGCAATGGGTTTTTGAACGCTTTCGCCAACAGCCTTTGCAGCCGCAAAGTGAATGATTCCGGTGATGTTGTAAGCTTTAAAAATCTGTGCAACACCCACACTATTTTGAAGGTTTAACTCCTCAAATCTCGGACGGATACCACTAGTGACTTCAATACCATCTAATACCTCGACAGTAGCATTGGATAAGTCATCTACAATAAGTACTTCATGTCCTTTTTCTTGGAGTGATACTACGGTGTGAGATCCTATAAAACCCAACCCGCCTGTGACTAAAATCATATGTTTATTTTGAATTACAAAAGTATGTATTTCGCCCTAACTTTCTTTTTCAGACGCTATCCAATCGTTTACCTTATTTACCAACAGCGCCAATGGGATGCATCCAGACTCCAACACCACGCGGTGAAATGCTCTAATATCAAAACCATCACCAAGTGCTTCTTCAGCCATGGCACGTAATTCTCTTAGTTTTAATTGGCCGATCTTATAGGACAATGCCTGTCCAGGATTTGCCATATAACGTTCTATCTCAGAAGTTATGGCATATTCAGGTTCTGCTTCGTTGGCCAAAGAGTAAGCAATGGCTTGTTCTCTAGTCCAGCCTTTGGTATGTAGCCCTGTGTCAACAACCAGTCTAATGGCGCGGTGCATTTCGGCACTTAACATACCAAAATATTGATAAGGGTCATCGTAAAGACCAAGTTCTTGACCAAGTGATTCACAGTAAAGCGCCCAGCCTTCGCCATAGGAGCTGTACCAAAGCGTTTTTCTAAAGTCGGGTAGATCTGTGTTTTCTTGTTGTAAAGAGATTTGAAAGTGATGACCCGGAATGGCCTCATGTAAAAACAAATCTTCATCAGAAAAAACATTGTACTCCTTTACGTTTGGAATGGGTACATAAAATACACCAGGTCTGGTGCCGTCAAGTGAACCGGAGTTGTAATGTGCTGCCGCGGATTTTTCTCTGAACGCCTCAACTCGACGTACTTCAAAAGCAGTTTTGGGCTGTAGCTCAAACAAAGCATCTACCTTGGCTTTCATCTTGTCATGAATGGCGTTGAAGTTGTCAATGACCTGTTGTGGGTCATCAAAAGGCATAAGTGATTTGCGGGTACGCACGTGATCAAAAAAGGCATTTAGATCCCCCTCAAAGCCTACTTGATTTTTGATGCGTTCCATTTCACTGCGTAATCGCGCAACCTCAGACAGTCCAAGTTGATGGATTTCGTCGGCTGTCATATCCGTAGTAGTGTATAGTCTGATGGCATAATTGTAGTAGTCTTCCCCAAAAGAATAGGCGTCAAAACCGCTGCTGTTACGTCCTGCTAGCAAATATTCATTCCCCATAAACTCTAACAAACTTTGATAGGCAGGTATGATTTTGTTGGTGACCATATCGGCATAAGCTTTCGATAATTTTTCTTTTTGTGCTTCCGTAAAGTCTGCTGGAAAATTGCGTGCGGGCGTGTAGAAAATATTTTTTTCTAAATCAGCTTGTGTAATAGATGCCAACTGAGGAACAACCTTACGAATAAGTGACTTTGGTAATACCACGCCTTGTTCGATGCCTTCTGCCATTCGTGTCTTTGCACTTGACAACCAAACCACATAATCATCCACCCTTGAGAGCCAATTTTCGTAGTCCTCAACCGTTTTGAATGGCTGCGCACCAGTGCCTGTAGCCAATTGACCTATGGTTAGTTGTAAGGTCCACATTTGGTCAATGGGAAGTAATTCTCTGGGGAACTCCATTCCCATCAAGCTGGTTTCACACTCCCATATCAGTATTTCTTTGCTCAACTGGTCTTCTTCACTGAGGCTTTTATCGTCTATATTGCTCAGCTCTTCCAGTATGTCTTTATAAAACGCCTTGTGTTTGCGCATGACATCATCCGACAGATAATTTGGCAAATAATTGTTGTAGCGTGTGTCTCCTTGATAGGTTGCTCCTAAAGGATTCATCTTAAGTGTTTCCTCGTGATAGGTTTGCATCAGGTCTTGTAACTGTTCTGTTGGTGTGGAGGTCGTACAGCCAGACATCAAGACCACAGTAATAAGTAGTAAAATGTAAGTTCTCATAATTGTTGAATTTATTTTTAATTAGTTAGTAGCGGTTGTCATTTTTATTTCTCCCGCCAGTGCCTTAGCATGGGGTATCCATTCCTTTAGGTTTGCAATACGTTTTTCTTCACTAGGGTGTGTACTCAAAAATTCCGGTTGTTTGCCTTTTGATTGGGCTTTCATACGCGCCCAAAGCTTGGGCGCTTCTTCGGGCTTATATCCAGCAATGGTCATAAGCTCTAAACCAATTTTATCAGCTTCAGACTCGTGTTTTCTGCTAAAAGGAAGCATCCCGCCAACAGTGGTGCCTATGCCATAGGCCATCATAATTCGTTCTCTTTTACGTTCGTCTTGATTTTTGCTTACTTCAGCTGTGATCATGCCACCTGCTTGCTGAACAATTCCCATAGACATGCGCTGCGCACCGTGGTCAGCAAGTGCGTGGGCTACCTCGTGACCCATGATGGCTGCAATGCCGTCAGGGTTGTCAGCAATGCCCATGATTCCCGTGTAAAAAACGATTTTCCCACCCGGCATACACCAAGCATTTACTTGATCACTCTTTACCAGACGATACTCCCAGTCGTATTCATCTAGGAGGTTGGGCTGCCCTTTGTAGTTAAAATAGGTTTGTGCCGCTTTAGCAATATCTTTTCCAATGCTCGAAACAAGTTTGGCGTCTTCAGTACCACGAACTACTTCATGTTCGTTTAGAAAAGTTTCGTATTGTTTAAGTGACATGGCAAAAAGTGGCTTATTGTCACCAAAAAAGTTAAGTGTTTTTTTTCCCGTTAGGGTATTTGTTTTACATCCTGTAGCAATAGCAAGAA
>QXZR01000096.1:2443-3154 GCA_009886265.1 Flavobacteriaceae bacterium | reverse complement strand
TTTAGACGGGGCAAATGCCCGTATATTAAATTTAAACTGGAATAAGCAGGTTCGTATTAAATTTATTACAAGTTATAATTCCCCTATTACAGCTAGAAATGCGCACTTTTACGGGCTTACACAAGTCGTATCACACCATGTAAGTCCACAAGACTCGATTTTATATCGAATTCTAAAAAGACTCTTTGACATTGTTTTTTCTGGGCTTGTGATTGCCGGACTTTTATCTTGGTTTACCCCCCTTATGGCAGTTTTGATTTGGGCAGACTCAAAAGGACCCTTATTTTTTATTCAAAAACGGCCTGGACGATTTAAAAAACCATTCTCGTGTATTAAGTTTAGGTCTATGACTGTCAACAACCGAACAGAGAAATCAGCAACTAGAAATGATGCAAGGGTAACCCGAGTAGGAAGGGTTATTCGCAACTCAAGTCTAGACGAATTACCGCAGTTTTTCAATGTTTTTTTTGGACAGATGTCTATTGTCGGACCAAGACCCAACTTAACATCCCAAAACAATCAGTATAGTAAAATTTTTGATGACTATTCAAAACGCATGTACTTAAAGCCTGGTATTACAGGCTTGGCACAAGTTAGCGGAGCAAGAGGCGGGATTGACAACGATATTGAAATGAAGCATCGCATCAAATACGACATTTTCTACATCAGAAACTGGTCTTTTGCACTTGACATAAAGATTATTATCCGAAC
>QXZR01000096.1:0-2433 GCA_009886265.1 Flavobacteriaceae bacterium | reverse complement strand
AGAAAAAGCCTATTAGCTTTTTATTTGATACCGTTTGGTCACCAAATAAACACCAAGCAATACCACACTACCAGCACCAAGCTTATAGGCTGTTAGCGCATCTGCACCTACCAGAATTGCATATCCAATCCCAATCAACGGTTGCAAATAGGTAAACACCCCAACCGTACTTGCTTTTAGCTGCTTGAGCGCATACACATTGAGCAGGTAAGTCATAAAAGTTGTTCCTATCACGACAAACGCAAAGCGCCAAACGGCTTCAAAAGGTAAGGCTGTCCAAGAAACTTGGCTAAATTCAGGATAGCTAATGGGCAAAGCCATTATAAAACCAAACAAAAACAACCACTTTAGTAAATGTACGGTCGTGTACTTTGCGGAGAGTGACTTAACCAACACCAAATACAACCCAAAGCAAGAAGCATTTATTATAAAAAGACTGTTCCCCAAAGGGATATTGGGGGCATCTTGACGGATTTCATTTCCAAAAACAATTAATACCAAAGCCCCGACAAACCCCATTATCACACCAACAACTCTTGGAAGTAAAAGCCGCTCTTTTATGAGAATTGCCGAAAAAACAAACACCAATATGGGTGTAATGGTAATAAGCACAGCACTGTTAATGGGCGTTGAAAGCTCTAAGCCTTTAAAAAAGCAAAGCATGTTTATGACCATACCCAAAAGTGCACAAAGCAGCATTTTAGGGAGATCAGCACGATCAATTTTTTGCTGCGGAATAAAGAGGCTTACCAACCAAAACAAAATAGCCGCCCCCAGAAGACGTACTTGCACAAAACCAAACCCTTGAATATACGCGGGCATCACTTCTTTGGCAATGGTATGGTTTAGACCATAGATGGTTGTTGCCCCCAAAGCGGCCAGAAGCGCAAGCGTTCGCTTATCCATCAAGCGCAGTTTTCATTGCTGCAACAGTTGCTTTCGAATTACCCAAAAACACGCTGTTATTCCAAATAAGGATGGGTCGCTTAAGGCAGCTGTATTCTTTTTCAAGCAATGCTTTATATACCACTTCTGAAAACACAGTTCCCTCACGTTTCATTTGAGCATATACACGCCCCCGCTTGTTTATCAGCTGCTCATAACTGTTGGTGTTAGCATATAAAAGAGCTAATTGTTCAGGAGTTGCCATCTGTTCTTTTAGGTTTTGTAAAAAATCCGCGTCTTCTATGCCCAAAGATTTGATGATACGTACACAAGTAGAACAAGTTGAAAGGTAAAGAAAGGTGTTTTTCATAATGATGCAAAGGTGAGTAAATTAACTAAATATGGGCCCATTTCAACGATTTTTTAGGGAATAGAAAAGGCAACTTATTTCAAACAAAATGAACAGTATCCTGAAACGATAACAATAACAGCTATACTTTTGTTTGCTAATGAAACAACAGGTAAATTTGTTCAAAATATAGCCATGGCAAATAAAAAACTAAAATTCAACTCCCGAACCATTCACGGCGGTCAACAGCCCGACAAAGCCTATGGCTCCGTTATGCCCCCCGTTTATTTTACATCTACCTATGCGCAAGAAAAGCCGGGAACACACTTAGGGTATGAGTACAGCCGGTCACACAACCCAACACGGACTGCACTGGAGGCTTCACTGGCCAATATTGAGTCAGGTGCACATGCGCTTGCTTTTGCTTCAGGTATGGCCGCAATTGATGCGGTAATAAAACTCTTAAAACCTGGCGATGAGGTCGTTTCAACAAACGACTTATATGGTGGCACCTATCGGATTTTTGATAAGATGTTTGCTGCTTATGGCATTACTTTTCATTTTGTTCCAATGGGCGACATGGAGCTAGTTGAAAAGCATATTAATGCAAACACCAAATTGCTTTGGGTAGAAACGCCCACTAACCCACTTATGCAAGTCATTGACATTAAGGCTATGGCAGCATTAGCTAAGGCACACAAGCTTTTACTAGCTGTTGACAACACCTTTGCGTCACCCTACTTACAACGCCCTTTGGAATTAGGTGCCGATATTGTCATGCACTCTGCTACCAAATATCTGGGCGGACACAGCGACGTTGTCTTGGGCGCATTAGTTGTCAATGATGCGGATTTGGCCGACCGTTTGGCATTTATTCAAAACGCCAGCGGTGCCGTACCAGGTCCGATGGACGCATTTTTGGTATTGCGAGGCATCAAAACGCTTCACATACGTATGCAGCGACATTGTGAAAACGGTCGGGAAGTAGCGATGTTTTTAGAAAGTCATCCTGAGGTTTCAAAAGTGTATTGGCCGGGGCTTAAAGATCACCCTAACCATGAAGTTGCCAAAGTACAAATGGATGATTTTGGCGGCATGATTTCTTTTGTACATAAGGACAATAGCCTTGAAAAAGCAGTAGCTATCGTGTCGTCCTTTCAAGTATTTACTTTGGCAGAGTCTTTGGGCGGTGTGGAAAG
>QXZR01000095.1 GCA_009886265.1 Flavobacteriaceae bacterium | reverse complement strand
CATATTACACAGACGATAAAATAACGGAGGCCGTAGAAACAACAGGCAGTAAGTCTATTTTTTTGGTAACCGTAAATGACAAAAAATATTTTTGGGAGCCCTTTTCTAAAAAGCACGAAGGCATATACAAAGTCTCAAGGAACTTGTACAAAAATGTACTAGGGAACAAAGTAGTTTTTGAAGAAATAAACCATGACTTAAATGTTGGGTTTACTTATGAATGGAATTCTAGTGAAAAATATGGATTTGTACGAAAATCTAGTTTCACAAACCAAGGGGATGCGCCAATATCAGTTCAACTGATAGATGGTGTCCAAAACCTATTGCCACAAGGCGTTGACCCCGATCTGCAAAATGCAAGTAGTAACTTGGTAGATGCCTATAAAAAATGTGAGTTAGAACAAGATACAGGCTTAGGAATTTACTCGCTTAGCGCCATTATTGTTGATAAAGCCGAGCCTAGCGAGGCACTCAAAGCAAATGTGGTGTGGTCAATTGGTTTAGCCCAATCCAAAAAGCTTATTTCCTCACTTCAATTGGATAACTTCCGAAGAGGACAAAGCGTATCTCAAGAAATTGATATTAAAGCTGAAAAAGGTGCCTACTTCCTTAACGACACCATTAGTTTGGCAGCAGGTGCAACCGAAGAATGGATGTTGATTGCCAACGTAAATCAAAGCATATCTGATATCGTGTCTATTAAGGCTAATATCAAATCTAACACATCAATGCTTGAAGAGGTAACGGCTGATGTACAAGCGGGTTCTGCCCACTTGCGCGCGCTTGTAGGTGCTGCCGACGGACTTCAGATGACAAATGACCGCCTTCGAAATATTCGTCACTTTGCCAATACCATGTTTAACATCATGCGTGGCGGTATTTTTGACGACAACTATACGATTGATAAAGTCGATTTTATAAAATACATTTCCAATGCCAACAGAAAGGTTTATAAACTCAAAGACACTGTTTTGGAAGTACTTCCTGAACAATTTGATTTAAGCCTCCTAAAGGAAATTGCCAATAATGATGATAACCAAAACTTTAAGCGCCTTTGCTTAGAATACTTACCACTTAAGTTTAGCCGTCGTCACGGCGATCCAAGCCGTCCGTGGAACAAATTTTCAATTAATACACGCGCAGAGGATGGTTCTAAAATATTGGACTATGAAGGAAACTGGCGTGATATTTTCCAAAACTGGGAAGCCTTAGCGCATTCTTATCCTGAGTTTATTGAGGGTATGATTCACAAGTTTCTCAATGCCACTACTTTTGATGGTTATAATCCATACCGTGTTACCAAAGGTGGCTTTGATTGGGAAACCATCGAACCTGACAACCCTTGGGCTTACATAGGCTATTGGGGTGATCACCAAATCATTTATCTGCTTAAGTTCTTAGAATTTATTGAAGACTATTATCCAAATAAACTCAAAGATTACTTTAATCAAGACTTGTTTGTTTATGCCAACGTTCCTTACCGAATCAAGAGCTATCAAGATATTTTAAAAGATTCAAAAAACACCATTGATTTTGACTTTGAGCGTGAAGAGAACATACAATTCAAGCGAGAAGAGATTGGCGTTGATGGCGCTTTGGTCCGCGACAAGACCGTTTTTATTTACAAGGTCAACTTTATCGAAAAGATTTTGGCTACTGTACTGGCAAAAATGTCAAACTTTATCCCTGAAGGCGGTATTTGGATGAACACCCAACGTCCCGAATGGAATGATGCGAACAATGCCTTGGTAGGAAATGGTGTTTCCATGGTAACGCTCTACTATTTGAGACGTTTTTTACGCTTCTTTGAAAACATGATTGATACATCAGTTGAAATTGATGCGCCAATTTCTAAAGAACTACACGTGTTATTTAGCCAAGTAAACGACGCCCTTGAACAGCACAAAAATCTCTTGGGAGGTAGTTTTAGTGATGTAGAACGAAAAACGCTTATGGATGCTTTGGGTGAAGCTGGTAGCCAATACCGCGAGACCATTTATGACACGCGCTTTTCTGGTGAAAAAGAAATTGTTTCCAAAGCAGCATTGCGCTCATTTTTGAAAACAGCGACTTCATATTTGGAGCACGCGATTGCCGCCAATAAACGAAATGATGGCATGTATCATGCGTATAACTTAATGACACTAAAATCCAATGACGCAGTTAGTATTGCCCATTTGCCTGAAATGCTTGAAGGTCAGGTGGCTGTGCTGAGTTCAGGTTACCTCTCTGCGCAAGAAAGCCTAAAAGTATTGGACAGCCTTAAAGACAGCAGTTTGTTTAGGACAGATCAATACAGTTATATTTTGTATCCCAACAAAGACCTGCCAAGATTTGTTGATAAGAACACCATTCCGGAAGAGAAAATAGCAAACTCTGCCTTGCTTCAAAAACTTGTGGCAGATGCTGATACGTCCGTATTGTCTCAAGACATTACTGGAGAATACCACTTTAATGGCAATTTTAACAATGTAAAAAGTTTGCAAGCCGCATTAGCGGCATTACCAACCCAGTATAAAAGTATGGTAACCAAAGAACAGGCTTACATCGAGCAAATTTTTGAAGACGTTTTCGACCATAAATCATTTACAGGTAGGTCAGGGACTTTCTTTGGGTATGAAGGACTAGGCTCTATTTATTGGCACATGGTTTCAAAGCTGCAACTAGCCGTTTATGAAATTACCAAAGCGGCAATAGACAACAACGAAGACGCAATACTGATAGGTAAGTTGTTTGACCACTACTATGAAATCAATGCGGGCATTGGCGCGCATAAATCACCCGAGTTGTACGGTGCTTTCCCAACAGACCCGTATTCGCATACACCTGCTGGAAAAGGCGCACAACAGCCCGGTATGACAGGCCAGGTAAAAGAAGATATTTTAAGTCGATTTGGGGAATTAGGCGTTCGCGTTACTGATGGAGCATTAGGATTTGACCCTACCATTCTACACGCCGAAGAGTTTTTAGCTGAACCCAAGCAATTCAATTTCATAAATGTAGCCAATCAAACGGCATCCATTGCTTTGCATAAAGACAGCTTGGCATTTACCTATTGTCAAGTACCTATTATTTATAAAAAATCAACTGAAGCAGCCATAGAAGTAGTGCTGCATTCAGGCGAATCTAAATTGTTTTCAGGGCAATATTTAGATAAAGAAACATCCCAACAAATCTTTCAACGAACAAATACCATTAACAAAATAATCGTATCAACATTGAAAGCATAATGCATATAGATTAACCAAATTAAACCACGGCACCGCCAACTTATGAATGATGAAAACGATTCGAACTTATGGTTTTATTGTGGTCGTCATTTGGATGGCTACTGCTTGTAACACACCGCATCCGAAAATGAATAATTCTAACAAAACAGCTGCTGAAATTTTAGGTAATCCAGATTACTTAGCTATTTCTTATGGGGGTTACAGAAAAAACACACGGGATGTACAACCAACAATTGAGGAGTTAAAGGACGATATGAAAATCCTTTACGCAATGGGTATTCGCATTATTAGAACGTATAATGTGCATTTGCTACAAGCCGAAAATATACTCCTTGCCGTCTCAGAACTTAAAAAAGAAAATGCTTCGTTTGAAATGTACGTGATGCTTGGTGCGTGGATTGACTGCCTAAACGCTTGGACAGATCAAGTAGTTAATCACTACGTGGAAAGCCCTCGAAACGAAATTGAAATTGACAAGGCTGTTGAATTGGCCAATAAATATCCAGACATTGTAAAAGTACTTGCTGTTGGTAATGAGGCCATGGTAAAATGGGCCGAAAGTTACTATGTGCAACCCGGCATTATCCTTAATTGGGTTTCCTATCTACAAACGCTAAAAAAAGAAAACAAACTTCCTAAAGATTTGTGGATTACCAGTTCTGATGATTTTGCTTCTTGGGGAGGAGGCGATACGGCGTATCACAATGAAGATTTAGAAGACTTGATAGCAGCAGTGGATTATATATCCATGCATACCTATCCGTTTCACAACACCCATTACAGCCCAGCATTTTGGGAGATAACCACAGAGGAGGCTAAGGGCAAGACCCAAAAAGAACTTATAGACGAGGCCATGTTGCGTGCTCGTGATTTTGCCATTGCCCAATACAACAATGTTAAAAAATATATGGAGAGCCTTGGCGTTGACAAGCCCATACATATTGGCGAAACAGGATGGGCCACAATATCCAACGGCTATTATGGCAGAAAAGGCTCACATGCTGCTGACCAATATAAGCAAGCGAAATACTACAATTTGATGCGCGCATGGGCTAAAGAAAACGGCATATCCTGCTTCTTTTTTGAAGCTTTTGATGAACCTTGGAAGGAAGCCCATAATGTTAAAGGTTCTGAAAATCATTTTGGACTCATCACCGTAGACGGCAAAGCCAAGTATGCACTTTGGGACGCTGTTGACAACGGCACCTTCGATGGTCTCACACGTAACGGAGCACCCATCACCAAAACCTTTAACGGCCTAAGTGAAAATCTTTACATCTCCGTTCTACCTCCTAATGTTTTAGAACTTAATCCAAACTAGCCCCATGAAAACGAACACACTTTTAATAGGTTTAATACTTACCATAATGGCAACTTCTTGTACAGACGAATCCCCTGAAATAACGGTCTATGAAACCTCAGAAAGTGGGAATAAGCTTACACAAGTAACCGACTTTAAAGCGCTTGAAAATCCCACGAGTATTACCCTTGATACTTCTAAAGAATTCCAAACCATTTCAGGTTTCGGAGGTGCTTTTACAGAATCATCTGCATATCTACTCAATCAGGTTGGCAAAGAGAATAGAGACAAAATTTTAAAAGCATATTTTGCAAAAGAGGGTGCGCGCTACTCCCTTGCTCGCACGCACATGAATTCGTGTGACTTTTCATTGAACAATTACTCTTATACCCCAGTAGCTGGCGATAAGGAACTCGTTCATTTTTCTGTTAATGAAGACAAAGATGATTTGATACCCATGATTAAAGACGCCATGGCTGTATCTGAAGATGGTTTTAGGCTTTTTGCCTCCCCTTGGACTGCGGTACCGTGGATGAAAGACAACAACAGTTGGGTTGGCGGAAAACTTCTACCGGAATACTACGATACTTGGGCTTTGTTCTTTTCCAAATATGTTGATGCCTATAAAGATCAGGGCATAGACATTTGGGGCTTTACTGTAGAAAACGAACCGCACGGGAACGGCGAAAATTGGGAAAGTATGCACTACTCTCCTGAAGAAATGACTCACTTTGTACAACATTTCCTCGGTCCAAAACTTGAGGCTGATGGCAAAGGAGATTTGGTCATTTTAGGTTACGATCAAAACCGTGAGGGTTTACGTGAGTGGGTAGATGTGATGTATAAAGACGAAGCTTCATCTAAATATTATGATGGAACTGCTGTGCATTGGTATGAAAGCACTTATGATTATTTTCCAGAGGAATTGCAGTATGCGCACGAAAAAGCACCAGACAAGTATTTGATTCAAACAGAAGCTTGTATAGATGCAGAAGTTCCTGTTTGGCAAGATGACAACTGGTATTGGAAGAAAGAAGCCACGGACTGGGGATACGATTGGCGCGAAGCTTCTAAAAAATATTTACACCCAAAATATGCACCAGCAAACCGCTATGCCCGAGACATCATAGGTTGTCTTAACAATTGGGTTGACGGTTGGGTTGATTGGAACATGGTGCTGGACACCAAAGGAGGTCCGAACTGGGCAAACAACTGGTGTATTGCACCCGTTATTGTCGATACCGAAAAGGATGAAGTATACTTTACGCCACTCTATTATATCATGGCGCACTTTAGCAAGTTTATTCGCCCAGACGCTAAAGTAATTGAAGCCCAAAATACAGATGTGGAGTTGATGGTCACTGCTGTTAAAAACCCAGATGGTGGAATTGCTGTTGTGGTATTTAATGAAGGTAAAACGGCCAAGAGTTTTGATTTAAAACTAGGTGCAATTTCAAAAAATATTTCGATTAGCCCACAAGCTATTCAGACGATAACCCTTTCAAATCCAATATTATGAAAAGCGGATCACATGTAGCTCAGCCCAACAAAGTTCCTATGGGCCAAAAGATTGCTTTTGGGTTCGGGATGTTAGCCAATCAAATGTTTCCTGCCATATTAGGGATTTTCATGGTTGTATTGGTACAAGACTTAGGCTTTACTGGGCGGATGTGGTCATTAATTTATTTTTTTCCAAGAATATTTGATTCTATAACAGACCCAATCATGGGCTTTATATCTGATAATACAAAATCCAAATGGGGACGTCGCAGACAATATGTTTTATTAGGCGCAATAGTGATGGGTGTTGCATATATTTTTATGTGGCAACTTTTTAAAGAAAATACGCTTGAATATAATTTTTGGTATTTCATTTTATGGTCCATTTTATTTTATCTAGGTCTCACACTGTTTAGCGTTCCTTATGTTGCTATGGGTTATGAGATGAGTGACGATTTTCATGAACGCACAAGCATTATGGCCATTGCCCAATGGATTGGTCAGTGGGCTTGGGTAATTGCCCCATGGTTTTGGGTAATTATGTATGACCCGGAATGGTTTTCATCAGCTGATGTCGCTGTAAGAGAACTTGCCATTTGGGTTGCAATCCCGTGCACTATTTTCGCCATGATTCCAGCAATTTTTATTAAGAGCAAGTCTACTTTAAATGAGGACTATGAACCGCTTAACAAATCCAACATAGGCAATAGTCTACTAAAGATTTATCACAGTTTTGTGGAAGCTTTTAAAATCAAAGAGTTTAGAAAATTATGTGGCGCCACATTTTTGATCTTCAATGCATTTAATACCGTTGCGGCACTCACTTTTTTTGTTATTGTATACAAGCTTTTTAATGGAGATGCTGGAGCAAGTGGTATTTGGGTTTCTTTATTTGGCTGTTTGGGCGCTTTAGGTACTACATTTATTGTAATACCCATCATCACGTGGATGTCAAAGAAGCTTGGCAAGAAACGAGCTTTTATATTGGCTCAGGGTATTTCAGTCATTGGATATGCCATGCTTTGGTTTTTATTTATTCCTGGAAAGCCATGGATGTATATTATAGCACTTCCTTTTTTCTCTTTTGGAATAGGAAGTTTGTTTACCATCATGATGTCCATGACCGCGGATGTTATTGACTTAGACGAGCTGAACACTGGGCTACGTAGAGAAGGAATCTTTGGCGCCATTTATTGGTGGATGGTCAAGGTTGGCTTTGCTATTGCTGGTGCACTAAGTGGTGTTATTATCGCATATGTTGGCTTTAACCCAGACCTGGCCACCACAGATCAGGAATCCGCCGTTAACGGATTGCATGCGTTCTTTTGTTTCTTTCCTTTGGTAGGTACGCTTATTGCCATGTATATCATGAGAGATTACAGCATTGATGAAACGCGTGCAAATGAAATTAGGCAACAAATAAAAGCGCGTAAAGCCGCCCCCAAATCCCTTGCATCATATTATAAACAGGGAAAACTTAAGGAATTCACTGATGTTAATTTTAACAATTCACTGAAAGGAGATGTTGATTTTAGTGGTCTAGACAAAAAAGCACAATCTAAGCTTTTCAAAGACACATTAGCGAAAGGACTTCACGGATTATGCTTTAGCCCCTACAGAGAGCACCAAAGTATTGGTCACAAACTTTCGGAGGCGCAAATCAAAGAACGTATGGACATTGTAGGGCCACACACCCAATGGATACGTTCGTTCTCTTGTACAAACGGCAATGAGTTTATTCCTAAAGCCGCAAAGGCTAAAGGACTAAACACTATGGTTGGTGCTTGGATTGGTGTAGATGCAAAAGAGAATCAAAAGGAAATCAATGCTTTGATAAAGCTTGTTAAAAACAACCAAGTAGATATTGCGGTTGTTGGGAATGAGACCTTGATGAGAGATGAACTCAGCGAAGCACAAGTAATTGATTATATCGCGCAAGTGAAAAAGGCAAACCCAAAGGTTCTGGTGGGTTATGTGGACGCCTACTATCAATTTATTCAACGGCCTAAGCTGGTTGATGCATGCGATGTAATTTTGATAAACTGTTACCCTTTTTGGGAGGGATCTACAATTGAATCCTCCACTGCATATCTTAAAGAAATGTACGAAGCCACACGTAATGTGGCCAAAAATAAACCTGTCATTATTTCCGAGACAGGATGGCCAAATCAAGGCGAAAGTGTTGGATCAGCATCCCCCACAGCATCAAACGCAGCACAATATTTTGTAAATGTAAATACTTGGGCCCAAGAAGCAAAAGCTCCCTTATTCTACTTCTCCTCTTTCGACGAGTCGTGGAAAGTTCACCATGAAGGAGACGTGGGCGCGCGCTGGGGTATTTGGGATAAAAATGAAAAATTAAAATACTAATCGATGTCATATAGAGAAGGTAAAGACTTTAGCCTTGAAGCGCTTGAGTACAAATCGTATAAAGGAGTCAATTTTGACCCTTACACAAGCAAAGATTTAAAAGAACTATGGCGTAAAACGCTTAAGTCAGGCATGCATGGCATTTGCTTTAGTATGTATGAAGACGGTCAAGAGCCTGGAGATACCATTACTGAAGTTCAGGTTGAAAGACGTATTAAGATTTTAAAACCCTACACCAAATGGATACGTTCATTTTCGTGTATTGAAGGCAACGAACACATTCCAAGGCTAGCGCACAAACAGGGTTTAAAAACCATGGTAGGTGCATGGCTTAGCGATGACGATGAAAAAAATGAGGAAGAAATCAATGCGCTTATTGCCTTAGCGAACGAAGGTTGTGTGGATATTGCAGCTGTGGGTAATGAAGTGCTTTACAGAAACGACCTTTCTCTTGATGCGCTTTTAGATTTTATGAAACGCGTTCGCGCAGCCATACCTGAACATATTCCAGTGGGCTATGTAGATGCCTATTACGAATTTTCGGTACACCCTGAGCTTGTGGAACACTCTGATGTTATATTGTCGAACTGTTATCCTTTTTGGGAAGGCTGTCCTGAAGAATATGCTTTGAATCATATGCAACAAATGTATGGACAGGCGATGGACGCTGCTAAAGGCAAAAAAGTAATCATAACCGAAACAGGCTGGCCAAGTAAAGGCGAGTCGTTAAAAGGGGCCGATCCTGGTGAGGAACACGCTATGAAATACTTCATAAATGCACAGGCCTGGGCAAAAAAAGCTGGCATAGACGTATTCTATTTTTCATCTTTTGATGAGTCATGGAAAGTTGGCCCTGAAGGAGAAGTAGGTGCCTATTGGGGACTTTGGGATAAAAATGAAAAATTAAAGTTTTAAGTTTGCTGTTAAAATTTTAAAACAAATTCATGTCTTCCAAGCAAATTAGCATTGTATTATTAACTGTTTTGTCTATAACCGCCTGTACCTTTTCTTCCAATAAGAAAGACGAGCAGGTTATTGCCAAAAAAGTAGCCAACTTATTAGATCAGATGACCCTCGCCGAAAAGGTTGGGCAAATGACCCAAATAGATATGCGTTTGTTGGACGATCCGAGTGATATCAAAACCTATCACATAGGATCTATTTTAAGTGGAGGTGGAGCCGTTCCAAAAAGCAATACGCCATTGGGCTGGCTTGAGATGGTCAATGGATTTCAAAAAACCGCCTTGGAAGACCGTTTGGCAATTCCCCTAATCTATGGCGTTGATGCCGTCCATGGGCACAACAATGTTTTGGGCGCAACGGTATTCCCACACAACCTTGCACTAGGCGCTGCCAACGATGCTGATTTGGTATATCGAGTAAACAAAGCCACTGCTACTGAGGTTGCTGCTACCGGAATCCATTGGACGTTTTCCCCTTGTATTACCGTTCCACAAGACCCAAGATGGGGGCGTTTCTACGAAGGATTTGGACAATCAACGGAACTTGTAAATGGACTCACTGCAGCAGCCGTAAAAGGATATCAAGCGCAACTTACCGAAACAAATGACAAGCAAGTAGCTGCTTGTGCCAAACACTTTATTGGCGATGGCGCAACCGTTTGGGGTACAGGTACGAGAATAGATGGTTTGCACACCTATTACATTGACCGTGGGGATGTTCAGTTAGACGACAAGACCCTGCGTGAAATGTACTTACCTCCTTATGAAACAGCGATTGCTGCAGATGTAAAAACCATTATGGTGAGCTTTAATAGTGTTCGCGGCGAAAAATGTCATGGGAGTAAGTATCTGGTAAGCGACCTCTTAAAAGACGAGCTTGGCTTCAAAGGATTTGTGGTATCTGATTGGGCTGGAATTGATGAAATTCCTGGTGATTACAAGTCTGATGTAATCAATGGTGTTAATGCCGGGATTGACATGGTCATGGTTCCTGGAATCATGGAAGGCCAAAACCAACAGCACTACAAAGTTTTCATTCAATACCTTATCGAAGCTGTAAACGAGGGTAGCGTTAGCATGACTAGAATAGACGATGCAGTAAGTCGTATTTTAAAAGTAAAATTGGAAATCGGATTGTTTGATAACCCATATATTGATGATGCTTATTTAAATCAAATTGGTACTGCAGCACACAGAGCCTTGGCCCGTGAGGCAGTGCAAAAGTCAGCGGTATTACTTAAAAACGAAGGCGTCCTGCCATTGGCCAAAAACACCGCCATTACCGTAGTTGGATCAGCAGCACATAATCTTGGGGTTCAAAATGGAGGATGGACAGCTGACTGGCAGGGATTTTTTACGCCTGATTTTGCTTTTTTAGATTATAATGCTGACGGAAAACTGACCAGTAAAGAATATTATAGTCAACTCGAAAAAGTCTTTGAAAATAAATTTGAAAAAAGCAGTTGGGAGGATCATTTTAGTGAAATAGACTTAGATAACGACGGAAAAGCCAATGCAGCAGATTTTACTGGATTTATGGTAAACCGTGTGTTGCAACCTAACGGTACAACAATTTTGGAAGGGCTTTCACAGGTGGCGCCTGAGACTACCATAACATACAGTCCCAACGCCACAGCAATACCAGAAGGCAATGTAGTTCTTGCTGTGATTGGGGAATATCCATACGCTGAAGGAATTGGTGATGACGGCGATTTGCGACTCAATAAGGCCGATATTGAAACGCTTAAACGCGCCTATGACAGTGGCAACAAAGTGGTTGTGTTACTGTTGTCTGGCCGACCGCTTATGATAAACGAACACCTCCAAAATTGGGATGCTTTTGTAGTCTCCTTTTTGCCGGGAATGGCAGGCGAAGGTTTGGCAGACGTCCTTTTTGGAGATGCAGCACCCAAAGCAAAACTTAGCTTTGATTGGACCTTGACGTATGACGGTAATGGCATACTGTTTCCTATGAACAGTGGTCTTACTTATGAATAGCCTTTTAGACAATGCCCAAGAAGCGTATCTTTGAGCATGCGTTTTTATTATTTGTTTTATTGCATCTTGTTGGTTGGTTGTACACAACAACAGCCATCCCTTTCTTCAAACAACGCTGTTGTAGTTGATACTCTTATTCAAAAAGCACCGCTTAAAACACCTGGTTCACGTCAGGAATTAAACTGGTCTAACTTGTTGGCATTGATGGAGTCTTTGCACGAAATCCCCTCTGATCAACGTGCCATTACGCTTAAAAACATCAAAGAAGAAGCCATTAAATTAAATATTCAACCTTGGCCAGAAGACTGGGATACTAAACCCATTCGCGCGCGTTTTAATGTGTTTGTAACTCATGTGAGTATCGCTGCAGACCAACGCTTTGGAGATGCTGCTTTTGAACAACAAAGTCTCGCTATTAATAAAATGAAAAAAAGCTGGAATATATTTGCTGATCAAATCAGCGGCGACGCTATGTTAGCTCCCTTCGACCCCGCAATCAGCCAATCGATAAGAAAAGTCGAATAGCGCGGCACTAAGGCTGTCCATTACCTTTTTGTTTCGCTTACTTGCTGTTTTTGCAAATGAAGGCAGTTGTAGGCTTAGATGCTTAGAGGCTTCCGTATAAAAATCAGCTCTCTGGTGATGAACTGGACTTACACAATGAAGCGTTTTTCCCCAATGTCCTTCCTCAATTATTGCCATAAGAAAACGCACCACGTCTTGTTGATGAACTAGGTTTGTTGGCGCTTGTGGTGCTGGTATATTGGTTCTGCCGGCAAGCTGTTTTGCAGGGTGCCTATTGCCCCCAACTAGCCCACCCAACCTTACAATGGTTGCATGATTTTCAGCGGCTTGAATGAATTCTTCAGCTTCCAATAGTTGTTGCCCGCTTAAACCATCTGGTGTAGGGGTGCTTTTTTCGTATACCACGCCTTGTGTAGCACCAAACACGCCTATACTGCTTAGCAATAATAGCTTACAAGACGGATGCTTTGCAAGTATATCTACAAGTATTTTGATGCGACTTGCATAGTTGGCATCGGGATTTTTTCTACGTCCTGGGGGAAATGCAATAACAAGCGTGTCAACGCCCTCTAGAAAGTCATTTAAGTTTCCGGTTATAGCTTCGTTATCAAGCTTAATTAAGAATGGCTCAATGCCCATATTGCGGAGGACCTCTAAATGGGCCTCGGTTGTGACACTTCCACGAACATGATGTCCTTTTGCTATGAGCGATTGGGCAAGAACTTTCCCCAACCAACCACATCCCATTATAGCTGTCTTTTTCATTGTTGTAAATGTATTTTTTTTGCTGACAATTCAAAGATTAAAAAATTTTCCTTATCTTTTGTTCAACAAAACATAAACATGCCTATAAAAAGTTTTCAAGCAGCACGTCAAAAACTCGTTCCAAAGCGGAGGAAATCCCTTTTGGTTCGAGACTATATGACACGCGACTTGATTACATTTTCCCCACAGCAATCCATCCTTGAAGTAATGCGTATTCTAATTCGCAATAAAATTTCTGGGGGACCGGTTTTGGACGAAATGTCTAGATTGGTTGGGATTATTTCTGAGGCAGACTGCATTAAGCACCTTTCTGAAAGCAAGTATTTTAATCAGCCTTTCTTTGACCGCAAGGTAGTGCAGAGTATGACAGAAAACCCAGACACCATAGAAGCAGACAAAACCATTTTTGATGCTGCTACTGTGTTTCATAAAACCAACCGCCGTAGACTTCCAGTCTTGGAACAGGGTAGGCTGGTAGGGCAAATAAGTAGGCAAGATGTTGTAAAAGCAGCGTTGTTGTTGCGCAGTCAGCGGTGGCGCTAAAGTGAAATAAATAAACTATAAATACCCCTTATCATGAGTACCATTCAAAATAGCGTTATGCTAATCGGACACTTGGGTGACAACCCAGAAGAAGTAAAATTAGATTCCAATAAAAAGTTAACTACCTTTTCCGTAGCTACCAATTTGCGATATAAAAACAAAGATGGTGAAGCTGTTGAAAAAACCCAGTGGCATCGTGTTGTTGCATGGAATAAGTTGGCTGAAATATGCCACGAGCACCTAAAAAAAGGCAGTCATGTTGCATGCCGAGGACACTTGGAATATCGCGAATATGAAACCAAGTCAGGTGAAAAAAGACGTGCTGCAGAAATTCATTTAGACGAAATACAGCGGCTTTAATTAGTCGTAAATAGCTGCTGCTACACGATAGGTGTTGGCATGTGCCTCAACGATGATGTTTACATCTGGGGCGTAGCCACCGCCCATGCTACATTGCACGGGAATATTGCGTTCATAACAAGCGGATAGGACTATTTCATCTCTTTTTTTGGCACCTCCGAGCGAAAGTGATAAACGCCCGAGTTTGTCTTCTTTTAGGACATCTACGCCCGATAGGTAAAACACAAAGTCAGGCTGGAAGTCGTTCAATAACTTATGGAGTGTTTCTTCCAACATACCTAAGTATGCGGCGTCTTGTGTATTATCCGCTAATGCGATATCCAAATCACTCTTTTCTTTTTGGAAGGGGTAGTTTGCTTTGCCGTGAACCGAAAATGTAAATACAGCGGTATTTTTTTGAAAGAGTGCTGCTGTTCCATTCCCTTGGTGAACATCCAAATCGATGATTAAGATTTTTTGTACCAACTTATTATCAAGCAGATAATTTGCTGCAATAGCTTGATCATTGAGCAGACAAAATGCCTCTGCACGGTCATAAAAGGCGTGGTGGGTTCCGCCCGCAATATTAAAGGAAACGCCATTTTCAAGTGCAAAAGTACAGCCTTCTAATGTGCCTTGGGCGATTATACACTCACGCTCAATGAGCTCAGCAGACAGCGGAAAGCCAATGCGGCGTGCTTCTTTATTTGAAAGTGACAAGGAGTTTAGTTGTTCGTAATAGTCCTTGCAATGTGTTCGTGTAATGTGTGAATCTGTAATTCGCTTAGGTGCAAAAAACTGTTCTTTTTTACATGTTCCTTCTAATAGCAGTTGTTGCGGTAATAATTCATACTTCGCCATGGGAAAACGATGCCCCTCTGGTAATGGGTGTGCGTAAATAGGATGATGGGCAATGCGAATCATTGCCACAAATATAGGTCTTAGCCTTTTTTAAATACTTTTAAAATGGAACCAATACCCATTAAAAAAACCCCAACTATAAAAAGGGAACTGACGACGCCTTTTTCTGTATCCAGTTTAAAAACACAATCAAAAAACAAATAAGAATCTACCTCTAAAAGTATAAGTAACGGAAGGGAAAGTATGGTTATTAGCCCACCAAAAATGAAGAGTCTCTTGTGTAAATAATGATTCATTT
>QXZR01000094.1 GCA_009886265.1 Flavobacteriaceae bacterium | reverse complement strand
TTTTCTCCATTCATGACCTTCTCATAAAGATTTAGATAAGCTTTACTCATCCCCTCTGCATTAAAATGGGTTGCGGCATAATCATGACAGGTTTTTGGATTATAGTCTTGATATTGCTTCATGGCTTCACTTAATGTTGTACTTGAATGGCTAAGAAATCCAATATCTTCATTCACAAGCTCTGGCAAAGACCCATGAGGCGTGCCAAAAACAGGAGCTCCAAAATACAAACTTTCAATGATGGCCAAACCAAAAGGCTCATGCCAGCGCACAGGAAAAACCAAACCTTTAGAGTGTTTCAGCTGATTCATTTTTTCTTCGCCACCAACCATACCATAAAATCGGGCTCTAGGTTGCCAAGTAAAGCGAAACCCCATTTTTATGTTTAAACGGCTACCTCCGAGTACATGGATTCTTTCCCCTTTAAGTTTAAGCGTGGTGTTAATTGCCCCTTTTACGTTTTTGACGCGCCAAGCAGCCTTACCTAAAAAATGAAAATAATTTCTTTTCTCTGCGAAATCAACAGTATCGTAGTCATCCCAGTCCAAGCCATTGTGAACAAAAGCCTCTGCATTATGTCTCTTGGCATGATTTTTAGAAACAAACACAGCATTTTTGTCGAGTGATTCAGCTTGATTTGGATTTCCGTGAATGGTTATTAAATATGGAACCTGAAGCTTTTCTACCCCTTTTGGTGTAAAATGAAAATGAACCAAATCAATATCTGCGGGGATTTGATCAATCACATCAACCTCGGGATTTCGCTCAATGATTTTGGCAAAGTCACACGTTGACCCTTGCGCTACTAAAAAACTAACCTTATGTCCTAAACGTGTTAATGTTTTTCCTAAATACCAAATAACACGCTCAGTTCCACCGTAATAGATAACGGGCAACTTGCTGTTATTGACAATTAGAATATTCATTTTAGTTAGACAGCTACGCTATGTTCTCTTAACGCATCATTTAGTGAGGTTTTCTTGTTGGTACTTTCCTTTCGCTTTCCAATGATAAGGGCGCAAGGCACTTGATAATCACCCGCAGCAAATGTTTTGGTGTAGCTACCAGGAATAACCACAGACCTTGCTGGAACACGACCTTTTCGTTCAATAGGCTCATCACCCGTGACATCAATAATTTTAGTAGAACCCGTTAGTACTACATTGGCTCCTAATACGGCTTCTGTTTCTACGTGAACGCCCTCTACCACAATACAGCGTGAGCCAATAAACGCATTGTCTTCAATAATCACGGGAGCAGCTTGAAGGGGTTCTAAAACACCGCCAATGCCAACACCACCACTGAGGTGAACGTTTTTACCAATTTGCGCACAGCTTCCAACAGTGGCCCAAGTATCGACCATTGTGCCTTCGTCTACGTAGGCGCCTATGTTGACATAAGAAGGCATCAATATGGTGCCAGAAGAAATATAGGCTCCTTTACGTGCCACCGCATGGGGTACAACACGAATACCTTTTTCTTTATAACCTGTTTTTAGCGGAATTTTATCATGAAACTCAAGAGGTCCAGCTTCAATGGTTTCCATTTTTTGAATGGGGAAGTAGAGCACCACGGCTTTTTTCACCCATTCGTTGACTTGCCACCCATTGTCGGTTGGCTCAGCCACGCGGAGTATACCTTGGTCTAGCTGGTCAATGACCGAACGAATGGCTTGTTGTGTTTCTTCCTCTTGTAAAAGCGCTCGGTCGTCCCAAGCGGCTTCGATTATAGCTCTGCTCATTTGAATTTTTTTCAAAGATAAGTTTTGAGATGAAACCAAATCCATGATTTCCAAAAATTCATTACCTACCTTTGTACCATGGCAAGAATAATGGCAATAGATTATGGAACAAAACGCTGCGGGATCGCTGTTACAGATCCGTTACAGACCTGTGCTTTTGGCTTGGATACTGTTTCGCCAAATGACTTGTTACCATTTCTAAAAAATTACACCAGCCAAGAAGAGGTGACGCACATCGTTGTCGGCGCACCCAAACAGCGGGATAACACCCCTTCAGCAGTAGAAATTAAAATAACACCCTTTGTAGCCCAATTAAAAACGCAGCTTCCTGAAATAGATGTCGTACGTTATGACGAAAGATTTACTTCCAAAATGGCAAAACAGTCGCTTTTGATGAGTGGCGCTCCAAAAAAAGTACGTCAAAAAAAAGAAGTTATTGATAAATTGAGCGCAACACTTATCTTGCAAGGATATTTAGATCAACAGCAAAAGTTATGATACTTCCCATTGTAGCCTACGGCGATCCTGTATTAAAGAAGAAAGCCGTTAACGTAGAAAAACACCATTTGAAACTCAAAGAACTCATTAGCGATATGTGGGAAACCATGTATGCTGCTTATGGAGTGGGCCTTGCAGCTCCTCAAATAGGGGAGTCGCTTCGTTTGTTTATCGTTGATGGCAGTCCATTCGCACAAGACAAATCTCTTGATCACGTTGAGCAACAAGAATTAAGGGCGTTTAAAAAAGTTTTTATTAATCCCGAGATCATTTCATACAACGGACTAAAAGAATCGTTTAACGAGGGATGTCTCAGCATTCCCGATGTCAGAGAAGATGTCACTCGACTCTCTACAATTGAAATTGTTTATTACAACGAACAATTTGAAAAAGTAGAAGAAGAAATAAGTGGTTTGGCTGCTCGCATCGTACAACATGAATTTGATCACATAGAAGGTATTTTGTTTACAGATAAATTGGGACCTCTTAAAAAGAAATTGCTCAAACCCAAACTCGCACAGATATCACGCGGCAATATAAAGCCAGACTACCTTATGCGATTTCCTAACAAAGCTAACATACAATAATGGATAGCAAACGAACCAAACAGCTTAAGGCATTTGATCGTTTGTTGACTATTATGGACGAGTTGCGCACCAATTGTCCTTGGGACAAAAAGCAAACTTTTGCTTCTTTACGTCACTTAACCATTGAAGAAACCTATGAGCTTAGTGAGGCGTTATTATCGGGCGATTTGAATGAGGTCAAAAATGAGTTAGGAGACTTATTGTTACATATTGTTTTTTATGCAAAAATGGGAAGTGAACAAAAAGCCTTTGATATTGGTGATGTGGCAAATGCGATCTCTAAAAAACTTATCGATAGGCATCCACATATCTACGGAGATGTAGAAGTCAAAGACGAGGCCGATGTGAAAAAGAATTGGGAAAAACTCAAACTCAAAGAAGGCAACAAAGGCGTTTTGTCGGGAGTTCCTAAAAGTTTACCTAGCTTGGTTATGGCCAGTCGTATGCAAGACAAAGCCGCAGGTATTGGTTTTGACTGGAAAAGTATTGACGGGGTAAAAGATAAAATCAAAGAGGAATTGAGTGAATTGGACCATGAAATTAATCATGGTACAAAAGAAAAAATCACAGATGAACTGGGAGATGTTTTTTTCTCGCTAGTCAATTATGCACGTTTTTTAAAAATCAATCCCGACGATGCACTCTCATCAACAAATAGACGTTTTCGCAGCCGCTTTGAAGCCATGGAAAAGATGGCAAAACAGCAAGGGCAGGCGCTTGACAGCCTAGCACCCAATCAGTGGGAACAGCTTTGGCAAGCAGCTAAAAAAGAGCAGGGCTAGCCTTTGTTTAGCGATTTTACTAAGCGTTTCTTTTCTTCCAACCCGTCTAAGCGTTTTTGATGCTGGGCAATATCTTCATGAACCTTTATGACAATCGGATTTTTGTCTTGGTTTTTCCCAAAAAACTGCAAGTTGGTTTCCAGTTGGATGATTTCCTGTTTTATTTCACCAATGCGACGGTTTAGTGATTGCACTTCCTTGCGTATGCTGTCATCATCCTCTTTGATATTATCTAGTTTATTCTGATAACTTTTCTGTGTAATGTCTGAAGATGAAAGACCAATGGTCTTGTACGCTTTGTCGACCAAGGTTAAAAAGTCTTGGTTTATACCCATTTTATTTCTTGGGATATAGCCAATAGCATTCCATTGTGAAACCATGCTGTCTATGTCTTTTTCATTGGGCTTGTCATCCGATGAAATCATTTCTTTCAGCGATGTTAACAGTGTCATTTTCTCTTGGAGGTTTTCTTTCTGCTTTTCGTTTTGCTGATTGCGATTAGCGTCTTTATTCTCAAAATACGCATTACACAAGGCTCTGAACTGGGTGTTTAGTTTTACAAAGTCTTCTTTTCTCACGGGACCAGCCACTTTCCATTCCTTTTGTAGAGCGATGACTTGTGGTGTCGTTTCTTTGTGATTGGTTTGATCTTTCAATATTTCGGCTTGCTCAATAAGTGCCTTGCGCTTTGTTACATTAATTGCGTATTCTTTCTTTAGCGACTTATAGAAGCGGTTTCTTTTTTTGCTAAACTGGTTTGATGTTCTTTTGAAAGCTGACCAAAGATCATTACGGTATTTCTCGGGCACCTTGCCAATGGCAAAGAAGGCTTCCCGTAGCCCGTCATAGGTTTTCGAAAAATTATTGATATTGGTTTTGTTGTTAAATTCTTTGGCTAATAATTCTTCCATTTGAGAAAGGATAGCTCTTTTTTTGACAAGATTTTCCTCAAAAATATCTTCCTGATTCTTGATAAAATATCTTCGCTTGTCATGAACAATTTTCGTGGCCTCACTAAATCTTTGCCAAACCTCTTCGCTGTGTTCTTTGTCCACAGGTCCAAGTTCATCTTTCCATTTTTTATGTAGTGTTTGCAGGTGACGAAAAGCCTTTGGAATATCTTCCATAATTGCCAATGCCTCTGCTTGTTCACAAATTTTTAGCTTTTGTTCTAAGTTAAACTTGAAATCCAACTCACGCAGCTCTCTGTTTAGGTGTAAGAAATCATAAAAATGGCCCACATGGTGGTGGTATGTTTTCCATACATTGTTGGCTTCCATTCTAGGTACTTGTCCCGTTTCTTTCCAACGCCTTTGTAAATCTTTGAATTGCTTATAAGTGGAGTTTATTTCTTGTTCAACACTAATAAGTCCTTTTAATTCTTCTATCAGTGCGAGTCTCTGCTCAAGGCTTTTGTGTTGTTTTTCTTCAACACTTCTGTAGTATGTTCCTCTGTCTGATTTGTACCTGCGAATAAGATTATTGAAATCTTTTAGTACAGGTGGATTAAAATAAAACGCATCTGGATTACCTCCTTCGTCAATAAAAGCGTGTCTTTGGGAAGCCTTTAGGGTGGCCATTTCTTTTTCAAAGGCCTTGGTCAAAGCGTCTACGGTTCCTTTTAGGCTTTGAATGGGTTTGTTGCTCAAAGCTTCGGAGAAATACGCCAACATTTCCTTTGGACCCATACCGTCGAACTTCTGCTCCTTGTTTTCCGTTACAGCTGTACCATCTTCATCCGATGCTTCTGCTGCTTCTTCAGCTGCAACATCTTCATCCGATGCTTCTGCTGCTTTTTCCGTTTCGTTAGCATCATCCACTGCTTCGGCTGACGCTTCAGTAGCTTCAACTGCTTCTTGAGTAGCTTTTACTGTTTCTTCAGTAGCTTGAACTACTTCTTCAGCAGTCTCAACTGTTTCTTCTTGCTGCTTTTCGGGCGTAGGTTCGTCCTTTTCGGCTTGTTTCCCTGTTACCGCTTCAACACTTGGTTCACTTGGTGTTTCTGTGGTATCATCTTCTTTATTGGAATTGGGGATAGAAGCTTCTTCACTTACGTTTTCGTCGTTTGCTTTTGGCAAATCGTTGTCGGTTTTGTCCAACATAGTCATGATTTAAATCAACTCGAATATACAATTTATAGTATACCACTCAAAAAAAATCACATATTCCACAGGCGCCATGAGGCTTCTGCTTGTCCTACCAGCATATTTTCGCCATTTCCAACACTAGCGCCAGCTTTTTTACCCGCTTTCATAAAGGCTGTTTCTGTAGGATTGTAAATTAAATCGAACAGCACATGCGCACTTGTCAGTTGATCGTAGTTGAGATTTGGTTTTTGAAGTATGTTAGGATGGGTTCCCAAAGGCGTGCAGTTCACAATTAACTTGTGCTTTTCCATGTCTGCTACTGTTAATTCTTCATAGGTTAGGTTGTTGACGCCTTTTTTTCTTGAAACATATTGGGTCTCAATTCCCATTTTGTGCAAAGCATATACCACTGCCTTAGATGCACCACCAGTACCTAGTACCAATGTTGCTTTAATTTCAGTTGTAATCATAGGGGTAATGCTATTTTGAAAACCAATATAATCGGTGTTATATCCCGTTGTGGTTCCGTCTTTGTTGAACACAATGGTGTTCACCGCACCAATGGCTTTTGAAACTTCATCTAGATTGTCAAGAAAGGGCATCACCTCTTGCTTGTATGGAATGGTAACGTTCATCCCTTTGAGGTGGGGTGTTTGTAGAACCCTTTTAAAATCGGATAAATCGGCCAGGTCAAAATTTTCATAAGAACAGTGATGAAGCTTCTCTTCTTGAAATTTTTCAGCAAAATATGCCCTTGAAAAGGAATAGTCTATATTCCGTCCTAAAAGCCCAAAACGCATCTTATTTTTTTCGCTCATAATAATCTAGTGCAAACACAATAATTAATCCCACGGCACCCCAAATTACAGCCCAGGTGGTGTCTATTATGCTGTTTGTTTGCGCAAAATTAGTAATTCTATTTGGAGGCCAAAGAATAAATAGCGACCCAAAAACAAATCCAATCAATACGGCTTGCAATTCGTCCTTGGCACGCTGCTGTATTTTGTGAATCAATGCTGAAAGACTGCTGATACCTACCAAAGAACCGGTTAGAAATACGGCAAACATAAGGGCGTAAGTCTCGTCTTGAGGGAGTAGTTCAACACTACTAAAAGGACTTATGATGTATTTGCCCAAGGCATTTACACTGTCTACCAGCAACAGCGAATAATTGCCCATTAGGATAAGTAAAAACGACCCTGACAAGCCGGGTAGGGTCATGCCTATGATGCTCAAATATCCGCATAAGAAAATATAGAGCAGGTTGGTGTTTTCAGCAGATGGAGATAAGACACTTAAACCTACACCAACAGCTAGTCCAATAATGCCGAGCACTATATTTTTTTTATTCCAATTGCTGAAGTCTCGATATAAGATTAGCGCAGATGCCAAAACCAAACCAAAGAACAGTGCCCATACATTAAGCGGATAGGCTGTCAGCGCTGCATCTAACAATAGCGATAAGGTAAAATAGCTCAACACAACCCCAACAAACAAGGCTGTTAAAAACGTGCCATTAACATACTGCCAAAAAGTTCTAAAACGCCCTCTGAACAACAGGGATACTGCCTTAAAGTTTAGTCGCTGAAAGGAGAAAATTAGTTCTTCATAAAATCCTGTTACTACGGCAACGATACCACCAGAAACGCCTGGTATTTTATTGGCAATGCCCATAGCAATCCCTTTGAGGATTAACAAGCTGTAATCTGATAATGATCGGTTAGCCATGGCTTTTAGTGCTAAATTTTTCCAAAAAGTACAACAAACATAATGCCGTTATGAAGGCTACAAACGCCAACATCACTTGTGCATCGGGATTAGACAACTCAGGCAAAACAACTACTGTTGTAAGCGGTTCTTCCAAGCCATCGCTGTTTGTGTAGTAAGAAGTGACTTTTTTCCATGGCCATACCTTGTGTAATGAACCCAGTAAAAAGCCAGTCATTGCAGCCAAAACGATGTTTTTGTGTTGGGTAAAAAGCCAACGAAGTATTTTTGCAAAGGCCTTTAGGCCTACTGAGCCACCTGCAGCCATTACTAAAAAAACCACCAAACCTTCCAGTTCAAAATTCTTTAGTTTATCCAATGCGTTAAGAGCTGTTTCATAGGCCCCTAGTAGTATTAGAATAAAAGCGCCTGAAATGCCTGGGAGTATCATGGCTATAACAACAAGAACGCCACATAAAAAAAGGTATAACAGACTCTCTGAGCCTGTATTGGGTGTAATTAGACCTATTCCGAAAGCAATAAAAAAGCCTATTACCATCGAAACTAAAGCGGTAATATTCCATTTAGTTACGCTGTTTTTTAATACAAAAGCACTTGCTAAGATTAGCCCAAAGAAAAAGGCCCAAAGCGGAATGGGATAGGCAGTTAGTAACCATGAGACCCCACTACTAACTAGTAGCATACCTGTTCCGATACCAAGTATTAACGTTAATAAAAAAGAACCTTCAAGTGATTGCCAAGCCGCTTTTTTATTGCGACCAAAGAGTTGAAGGACAAGCGTTAGTGAAACATTGTCAATGGCTTTTATAAGTCTTTCGTAGATATGGGTAATTAGTGCAATGGTGCCACCCGAAACCCCCGGAACCACATCGGCGGCGCCCATTGCCAAACCTTTAAGATAGACTACAATATGTTCTTGCACGGATTGCTTCATTAGGCTAGTGTGTTGAAATGTAAAATTACGCAATCAAGCGTAAAGCGTACTATGAAATTGATAAGGTGTCTTTCACCAAGACTGAAGCCCTTGAAGTCGGGAAGGTTTCATATAAAACATCCAGTTCATTTGGATTGATGGCATAGGCATTTTTAAGAAAGAATGATGCTTCATTTGCCTTTGCTTCCATCATATAAAAACCAGCCAGCATATAGTTTAGGGAACTGTTTTCAGGATGGAACTCCAAGCCTTGCCGCAAAGCCTCAATGCCTTTTTTGTAGTCTTGCAGTTGTAACAAAACGCCAGCCCAATCTAGCCATGTTTGTAGTTCGTAGTTTCCAAGATTCACCAAACGCTCGTATGCTAGATTTGCTTCATCAAAGAAGCCCAGCGCTTTGTTTGCTTGAGCATACAAACGCCAATACATCACATGGCCGCTGTCAATTTTAACTGCCTTTTTGATGTAGTGCAATACTTTTGCGTAGGATTTATTGCGCATATAGTGCCCGCACAATGCCAACCAACTTTTGTCTAGAAGTGGGTCTTCGTGAATGGCTTTTTTTAGGAACTTAATACCTAGCTCGTCGTTTTTTAACTTTAAGTGACATGCTCCAATACGCAGGAGTGCAAAAGCCGTAGGGTCATCGATACTAAGCGTAATCTCGTAGTGATTAATCGCTTCGTTATAACGCCCAAGTTGTTCCAATGCTTTGCCCAACTCTAGGTATGCGCCAATAAAGGTGTCGTCGCAAATGACAGCAAAATCAAAAGCCGTGATGGCCTGCTCATACATTTGCTTGGCCAAATACTGTCTTCCCAATTGATGCCATGCTACCTCGTTATATGGGTCTCTGTTTAGAAACTCATTCATATAGGCTATGGCACCATCAGCATCTTTTAAAGACTCAAAGCAATAAATGATGTTGTAGAGCGCATGATTATCTGTTACTTCTTCCTCCAAGCATCTAATGAAATACTCTTTTGCCATAAAAAAGGCGTCTAGATAGAGGTATTCCATAGCGAGAAGCGCATGAAACTCATATTTGGAATCTGTATACATCAAGCCTTTTTTGAGCGAGTCGATGGCTTCTTGATGTTCATTACACTTGGATTGTATTACAGCCAAATGCTGAAAAGCATAAGGGTTAAAAGGCTCAATGGAAATTAGATTGTCTACTAAAATGCGTGCTTCTTCGTATGAGTTTGTAAGCGTGTGGTATTCAATAAGAAGCAAAGTGAGTTCTGTTGCATCAGGGTGTTGGTTGAGTCCAACTTCGATAGCTTTTTTTGCCATACTTAGGTTTGCAGCATCAATATAATACTGCCCAATTTCCTCAAATTCCGACGCATCGAAGAATTGTATTTCGTTTGTTTTGAGCATTGACTCAAACCGCGAAACGGAAAATTTTGAAAAATCACCAAATGGAAACTCCATAGTTTGATTATTGATATAAAACTAAAAATTGAAGTTCAGGTTACTGAAGGGTTGTTGATTCAATTTTCAACAAAGTAATCAACACTCCATTTGATTGAGCACTTTGATGATGGTGCTACACGCTTTTTTAAGCTGTTTTTCAGATATGGTTAGTGGTGGAGAGATGCGTACGGCGGCAGGTTCAAATAGCAGAAAAAAGAGTAAAACCCCTTCATTTATGCAGCTTTTTACCAATGTTTGTGCAGTTTTAGCGTCGTCCATAATGAGCGCAAGCATAAGTCCCCTACCTCTAATCACTTTGATTTTGGGGTGAACAAGTAAGTTTCTAAACAGCTTTTCTTTCTTAAGTGTGTCCTCTATCAAGCTGCTCTTTAGAATGGTTTGTAGCGTAGCTCTACAGGCTGCAGCAATAACTGGATTTCCACCAAAAGTAGTAATGTGACCAAGTGAAGGCGCTTCTTTAAGTTGCGTCATATGTTTTTGGTCTGCGATAAAGGCTCCTACGGGTAGTCCGCCTCCAAGCCCTTTTCCGATGACCAAAATATCAGGTGCAGCATCGTGGTCCATAAAGGCAAATAACTTTCCAGTACGTCCAATTCCCGGTTGGATTTCATCAAGAATAAGCATGGCGCCAACTTCTTCACAACGTTTTTTTACTTTTTTCAGATAGTCCTTTTCTGGTAAAATAAATCCGGCACCGCCTTGAATGGTTTCCAAAATAACAGCAGCTGTTTGGTTGTTGATGTTTTTAAGATCATCATGATTGTTAAATTCGATAAAACGTGTGCCTGGGATAAGGGGTCTGTAGGCGCTTTTGCGCAATTCATAACCCATAACACTCATGGCTCCCATGGTATTTCCATGATAGGCTTTGTTTGCGGCAATTATTTCAGCTCGTCCGGTTACGCGCTTGGCTAATTTTAATGCACCTTCAATAGCCTCAGTTCCTGAATTTGTTAAATAGGTAGTGTTTAGGTGTTGTGGTAAATGATCGGCCAGCAACTTAGCAAGTAAGACGGGTTCTTTTTGAATAAACTCCCCGTACACCATCACGTGGAGGTATTTACCTAATTGTCTTTTGATGGCACGCACAACAGCGGGGTGTCGATGCCCTAAGCTACAAGCAGATACACCAGCAACCAAATCCAGGTACTTCTTTTTATTGCTGTCATACAAATAGCAGCCCTTTGCACGAACAATTTCAAGTCCCATTGGGTATGGTGTCGTTTGCGCTTGGAAATCTTTAAATAACGATGCAAGTGAAGCCATTGCAGCTATCTTTTTAGTTCTATTGGAATTCCTTTCATTTCTGCCTGCTTAACCTTGATGCTGTAGTTCTCGAGGTCTATGCCGTGAAATAAGTCTTCTTTGCTGTATATCCTTTCATCTTTTCGCCATGTAAAACCAAGCAATTGTCTGGTGTTTTCAGGCAGGTCCTTTGGCGGATAAACTACACCATCAGGATTTGTGAAAAAAGTAATTTTTTCAATACCACTGTCTACAAATTCTAAGCGCAGGGCACTACATATCGCTTTATCGATTCCTGTGAGTTCTTGAGTCTCATCATCGTATAAATAATATACCATTTCGGTATTTTGAATCACATCAACCGTTTCAAGGCTTTTCCCTTTAAATTTGCCCTTAAGCTGAAGTCCTTTAATTTGATTAAAATTGGCTGCGTCTAAACTGTCTTGCTCAATGACAAAGGCATTGTTGTAAATAAGCAAGGAGTCCAATGCCTCTTTTTTATTGTCTATGGTAAGGTGAATTTCGTCTCCTGTCATTTGACTTTCATCTGACCATAATATCGGATTGCGATCTGCAATTTCTTGTGGGGTCAAGTATTGCAAGTCACGGTCGCTGATTGGGCGTCTAATGAGTTTTGCGCGTCCAGAAGTTTGGTTAAAATGTATGGAGTCTGTTTTGCCGCTCAAATCTTCTTTGAATATGCGCACATCGTGAAACCCGCGTATAATGCGTTGCTCGGGAGGTCCAGTTGCAATAAGTGTGTCTGCGTGAATAAACAGTGAGTCTAGTTCAACAAGATTTATGGCAAGCGCGCGATGTGTTACCATAGCCGAGTCTTTTTCCTTAAATACCTGTCCGTAATTTCCTGTGATAAAGGAGTTGTTTATGGTGTCGGTTATGCGAATATTTTGAGTGGCTGACGCATATTTTTGAGTATCGTTAAAATAGATGCTATCACCAATGATATTGCGATTGTTGTAGTCAACAGATGCATTTTTCTTGAAATAACCTTCTTTCTTGTCCGTGTTATAAAAGCCTTCACGGCAACGAACCACATAATCTTCTCCGATGATGGTGGTAGCTCCGTAAAAAAAAGCGTGTTTTGATTCAGTGTAAAAATCCATGCGCGCAGAGGTCAATGTAAAATCTGGATTGTTGACCACTACCTTATTTTCAAACTTATATTTTTTGGTGTCTGAAATATAAGTGCCTCTTTTACTGTTTATCGTTGTTAGGCTGTCATAGACCGTACCATTAGCGGGGTAGTAGGCTATGTTTTTAATCCTGTCAAAATAAAGCGTGTCTGTTTCAAGCAGCATTTCCTTATTGTCAAGTACAACCTGTTCTTTTGCAACTGCTAATTTTATTTTACCATCGTAATTAACGGTCTTGCTTGTAAGTATCAAGCTATCCCCTTGAATAATACGAACACTACCAAATGCGTCAAATCTGTTTTCTTTTTTATAAAAAAACGCCTTGTCAGACCAAACGTCCATGCCTTGATGCACCAGATGCACCTGCTTTGTAGCACTGCGTTCTAAGATGTTTGCTCCAGGGAAGTTTTCTTCATCTAGCTGAAAAGAGCCTGCTTGACGAATTTCTATTTCTTTTTCCTGTGCCCATAGTCCAGTGGAGGATAGCAGCAATAAACAAGAAAAGAGAATAGCTCTCATGTGTTTATATTAAGAAGAGCGGAAGATGGTTTGATTTCTATCTGGGCCTACTGAAACTATCTTTATAGGTGTTTCTACATAAGCTTCAATAAACGCGACATAGTCCATAAATGTTTTTGGGAGTTCGTCTTCACTGCGCATTTTAGTCAAGTCTTCTTCCCAGCCCGGTAACGAGGTGTATTGCGGATTTAACTCTTCTGCATTTAAAGAGTAGGGTAGGTGCTGAATGTTTTCGCCTCTGTAGTCATAGGACACACAAACCTTAAGCTCATCAAAGCCAGAAAGTACATCGCCCTTCATCATCATCAGTTGGGTTACGCCATTGACTTCAACTGCGTATTTGAGTGCAACCAAATCCAGCCAGCCACAACGTCGCGAACGACCTGTAGTAGCGCCAAACTCATGACCTACACGCCCCATTGTTTCGCCGGTTTTATCAAAAAGTTCTGTTGGGAAAGGACCGCTTCCCACTCTAGTGGTATACGCTTTGAATATTCCGTAAACCTCTCCAATTTTGTTTGGCGCAACGCCCAGTCCAGTGCACGCACCTGCGGCAGTCGTATTGGATGAGGTAACAAATGGATAGGTGCCAAAGTCAATGTCTAAAAGGGAGCCTTGTGCGCCTTCAGCTAAAATATGCTTGCCTTCTTTTTGTGCAACGCTCAAGTACTGTTCGCTGTCGACAAATGAAATATTAGATTTCAGAAAGTCTATCGCTTCAAAGAATGCCTTGTCAAGTGCTTCCATGTCAAATTCAAGTTTAACTTTCATATTGGCAACCATGGCCAAATGCTTGTCGCGAAGTGCTTGATATCTTGTTTTCCAACTTGCTAATTCAATATCGCCAATCCTTATGCCATTACGACCTGTTTTGTCCATATAGGTAGGACCTATGCCTTTTAGCGTCGATCCAATTTTGGCTTTTCCTTTCGCCAGCTCTGAAGCAGCATCAAGCAGACGGTGTGTTGGAAGAATAAGGTGTGCTTTTCTAGAAACTAACAGTGACTTATTGATATCTATGTCAAAAGGAGCCAAGTTGTCTAGCTCTTGCTTGAAGATAACAGGATCGATCACCACGCCGTTCCCGACCAAGTTGGTTGCAGTAGGATGAAAGATACCCGATGGTATGGTGTGTAATACGTGTTTAATTCCGTCAAATTCTAGGGTGTGGCCTGCATTGGGTCCGCCTTGGAATCGGGCAATGATGTCGTACTTTTTTGTAAGTACATCAACAATTTTACCTTTTCCCTCGTCGCCCCACTGTAAGCCTAGGAGTAAATCAATGGCCATGAATGATTAGTTAGCGTTTTTTTTGGTTCCGTAAAAGTATAATGAATGTGCGTGTATGTCAATGTCAAAAACCTCCTCAATGGTTTGTTTTATAGCTTGAATACGGGGGTCGCAAAATTCTTTTACATCTCCAGTGTCTGTTAAAATTACGTGATCGTGTTGTTTGTCAAAATATGACTTTTCATACTGGGCGTGTTGTAGGCCAAATTGGTGCTTTCGAACCAAGCCACATGCCAGCAACAATTCAATTGTATTGTAGAGCGTTGCGCGACTTACCCTGTAGTTTTTGTTTTTCATCATGATATATAACGACTCGATATCAAAATGCTCATCGCTTAAGTAAATTTCCTCAAGTATAGCAAAGCGTTCAGGCGTTTTTCTATGCCCGTTGCTATCCAAAAACTGGATAAAAACACTCTTTACAATTTCGAATTCGTTTTTCATATGGTAAAACCCAAAAAACAAAGATAAGCAACCGAAATCAATCTCGAACTACTTTCTCAATCCCAGTAACTTTTTCAAGCTTATTAATTAACATGTTCAAGGTTGAAGCGTGTCTTACGTGTAATCTTATTTCTCCAGAAAATGTACCTTTTTCAGTGTCAAATTTAATTTGTGTAATGTCTACATTGTGGGCATTTGAAATAAGGTTAGTAACCTCGTTGACAAGTCCTATTCGATCAATACCTGATAGACGGATGTTTCCAGTGAAGAACCCTTTTGATGAATCTATCCACTTTGCACTTAAAATGCGGTAGCCATAATTTGAACGTAAGCTAATGGCGTTTGGGCATTCGTTTTTATGCACCTTAATCCCTTCGTTTATAGATACAAATCCAAACACATCATCACCTGCAATAGGATTACAACAAGGGCTTAACGTATAATTTAGGGTTTCTTGGTCTTTGCCAAAAACCAACATATCATAGAAACTTGAGATTTCACTGCTGTCGAGATTTTCTTTTTTCGGTCGGTCTGAGGGACGTCTTCTAAAGAGTTGGTAAAAACGATTGTTTTCTTCAGCGGCAAACTTCTTTAACATTTTATTGTCTATGGTGCCAATACCTATTCGGTAATATAAATCCAGACTGGTTTTGAGTTTAAAGTAAGACACCATTGCATTGATGATGCGATCACTAAACTTAAATTTCATCTGACGCAGTTTACGTCTTAAAAGTTCCTTGCCTTCAGTGGCAATGGCTTTTTCATCTGCTCGCAATGAGGTGCGAATACTTGAACGTGCTTTTGAAGTAATCACAAAATCTAGCCAGTTGGCATTGGGCGATGAAGATTCAGAAGTAATAACGTCAACTTGATCGCCACTGTTTAATGCATAATTAAGCGGTACAATTTTGCCATTTACTTTTGCACCACGTGTTTTGTCACCCACTTCACTGTGAATGGAATAGGCGAAATCTACAGGTGTAGCCCCTTTTGGTAAGGATATTAAGTCTCCTTTGGGCGTAAAGACGAATATTTCGCTTGCATACAAATTGAGTTTAAAGTCTTTGACAAAGTCCACAGCATCGGTTTCGTCTGATTTTAAAACGTCACGCAATCGATTAAGCCAGCTTTCCATGCCGCCTTCGTCTTTGTTTCCGTGCTTGTATTTAAAATGAGCTGCGTATCCTTTTTCGGCAATTTCGTGCATGCGCTCCGATCGGATTTGTACTTCAACCCATTTGCCGCCAGGCCCAACAACTGTAATGTGCAAGGCTTCATATCCTGTTGATTTGGGTGAAGAAATCCAATCGCGTAATCGCATTGGATTAGGTTGGAAATGGTCGGTAACAATGGAATAAATTTTCCAAGCCAAAAACTTTTCTTGTTTTGGCGTTGATTTATAAATAATACGCACAGCAAAACGATCAAAAACTTCGTCAAACTTTCTATTTTTGATTTGCATTTTTCTGCGGATGGAAAACATGCTTTTAAAGCGACCTTCTGTTTTAAAATTAATACGCTCTTTTCCTAAGTGCTTTTGAAGTTGTTTTGTAAAATTCTTTATGTAGCTCAGTCGTTCAACTTCGCTCTCCTTAATTTTTATGTCAATATCGTTGTATACTTCAGGCTCTGTGTATTTAAGGGCCAAGTCTTCTAGCTGCGTTTTTATATTAAACATACCAATACGATGTGCTAAAGGCGCATAGATATAAAGCGTTTCAGAAGCGATACGTACTTGTTTTTCTTCTGGCATTGCGGTTAAGGTCATCATGTTGTGAAGCCTGTCTGCAATTTTTATCAAAATAACCCTGACGTCATCATTCATCGTCAGCAACATTTTTTTAAAATTTTCTGCTTGAATGGAGACGCGCTTGTCTTTTGAGAGTTTTGATATTTTGGTAAGCCCATCAACAATCTTTGCGACGGTATCACCAAACATGAGTGCTATGTCATCAAGTGTCAGGGAAGTGTCTTCAACCACATCGTGGAGTAGGGCTGCGGCTATCGAAGTTGCGCCCAATCCAATTTGATCTGCAACTATCTGCGCAACAGCGATGGGATGCATGATATAGGGTTCACCGCTTCTGCGTCTTTGGTCTTTGTGGGCGTCTACTGCTGTGTCAAAGGCCAACCGTATGAGTTTCTTGTCTTCAGCGGTCAACGATTGATAGCTATTGCGTAGTAAGTTTTTATACTCCTGCGCAATAATGGCATTCTCGTTAACTTCTGAAATTTGCATAGTTAAATATACAAAAATTAGGATTTGCGTTGACGCACAACTTCATAAGCCAATACAGCTGTAGCTACTGAAACATTTAAGGAGTCAACATGACCCAGCATGGGTATTTTAACGGCCGTAGTTTCTTTTAACCAAAATGGACTTAAGCCTTTTGCTTCGCTTCCCATCACCAGTGCTGTGGCCTTGCTAAAATCTGCATCCGTATGCTTTATGCTTTTTTGAAGTGAAGCAGCATAGGTGTTGATTTTAAAGTTTTTTAGAAAATCTTTGGTTTGATTATTTTTACAAACAAATGTTAGCACAGAGAAAAACCCACCAACACTTGACCTGATTACATTTGGGTTGTAAATATCGGTATGTGGATCACTTATAATCACCGCATCTACGCCCGCGGCATCAGCAGTACGTAGTATGGCACCTAAATTCCCGGGCTTTTCAATGGACTCCAGAACCAATATAAAAGGACTGTTGATTTTAGGTTGCCAATCCTCTAGTCTGGCATCTTTTTGCTTTAGTACGCCTATGACTCCTTCAGTGGTATCGCGCATTACCATTTTGCTATATACATCTGAAGAAACAGATGAAATTTCTAAATCTGCATCAAATTTATCTTTCCATTTTTTAAATGCTACTTCTTCTAAAATTTCGGGGCACCAATAAATATGTGTTGCTTCATAACCAGCCATGAAGGCTAATTGGAGTTCTCTTAATCCTTCTACTGTAAAGCTTTTGGTTTCTTTTCTTGCTTTAGCTTTAGACTGTAACGCAACAATATTTTTGACGGCTTGATTTTGTATGCTTGATATATGTCTCATTAGTTATTCAAATATTAACTCGTAAACAATTGTTATAATTATTTAAAAAAAACATTATATTTGGAGTACCAAATTTTAAAATTAAACAAATTGCTTACCGCTGTAATTGTTGACGATGAAGCACGCAATATCGCACTTTTATCCTATTGCCTCGAAAAGTATTGCCCCGAAATTTCATTAGTCGCATCATTCACGAAAAAATCAAAAGCCATTTCTCATTTGAGAAATAACAAACCCGATATTCTTTTTCTGGATATTGTCCTTGATGTTGGAAGTGGTTTTGATATTCTTGAAGACATTGATTATGAAGATATTCGAGTTGTAATGTGCTCGGCTCATGATGAATTTGCCCTTAAAGCAATTCGATATCAAGTCACAGATTATTTGCTGAAACCCCTAGAGATTCAAGACCTGATTTCAACAGTCGAAAAAATCCAAAAGAAAATAAAGAAGCACAAAGAAAGACAAGTATACGATTCTTCTCATTTCAGTTCTTTTAATGGCTCCTTAGCAGCGATTAATCAACGTATTGCCATCTCTGAAAAATCTAGTGTCGATTTTGTTTCTATTGATGAAATATTGTGTGTAGAAACCCATAAGGGTACACATAAAACAGAGATTGTACTCAAACATCACGAAAAACGCGAGCATATTGTTGTGGGTAAATCTTTGCTTGAAATGGAGAAAAAATTACCTGAAAACATTTTCTTTAGGGTAAGTCGTACTTCTATTGTTAATGTAACGGCCATACGAACCATTCATCGCAATGTGCAATATACCCTTACGCTAACCAATGGATGTCGTATTCAAATTCCTAGAACGGGCTATAAGTTGCTGATTTCCTTCATGGAAAAAATATACGAAACCACCATATAACTTTTTTATTACCTGAGGCTTCCGTATTTTTGTATAGTATGGCAACTGACACAAAACTTACTGAACAATTCATAGAACTTGAGCAAGCGCATAGCGCACACAACTACCATCCACTTCCTGTAGTTTTGGACAGGGGAGAAGGTGTCTATTTGTGGGATGTTGAAGGAAGAAAATACTATGATTTTCTTTCGGCTTATTCAGCGGTTAACCAAGGTCATAGCCACCCAAAAATAATACAAGCCCTACAAGATCAGTCACAAAAACTTTGTTTGACATCACGCGCTTTTTACAACAGTTCTTTGGGTCCTTTTGCAACATTTATTTCCAAATACTTTGGGTTTGATAAAATACTGCCCATGAATTCTGGTGCGGAAGCTGTTGAGACTGCTATCAAATTGGCGAGAAAATGGGGCGTTCAAAAAAAGAATATACCACAAGAGGCAGCACAAATTGTAGTGTGTCACAATAATTTTCACGGAAGAACAACAACGATTATATCGTTTTCTGATGACCAAGGTGCAAAAAATGATTTTGGACCCTATACGCCAGGATTTATCGCAATCCCTCACAACGACTTGGATGCTTTAAAAAAAGTCTTGGAGGCAAACAAAAATATTGTTGGTTTCTTGATGGAGCCTATTCAAGGGGAGGCCGGTATTTATACGCCTGACGAAAATTACTTGCAAGATGTTCAAGCGCTTTGTAACGCACATGATGTTTTGTTTATTGCTGATGAAATCCAAACAGGTATTGCTAGAACGGGATCATTGCTCGCGGTATGTGGAAATTGTGATTGTGGTGCAACTTGTGAAAGACAGGCAGATACATTTGCTGCTCCTGACGTGCTAATTCTTGGAAAGGCAATTAGTGGAGGTGTTTATCCCGTTTCTGCTGTTTTGGCCAACAATCACGTCATGGACGTAATTAAGCCTGGAGAACACGGCAGTACTTTTGGCGGAAACCCCATTGCTGCAGCAGTGGCTACAGCTGCCCTTCGGGTAGTTCAAGATGAGGCACTTGCCTTAAATGCACGTAAGCTTGGTAATATTTTCCGTGACCAACTCAATAGCTATATCCAATCCAGTAAGATTGTGACTTTGGTGCGTGGTAGAGGCCTGCTTAATGCAATTGTCATTAATGACAGTCCAGATAGCGACACCGCTTGGAACATTTGTATGGCGCTAAAGGAAAACGGATTGCTAGCCAAGCCTACTCATGGTAATATCATCCGATTTGCACCACCATTGGTAATGACTGAAGCGCAACTATTAGACTGTGTTAATATCATAACATCTACCCTGAAAACTTTCGAGCCGAAATAGTTTTATGGATTTGATATATTTTGATAACGCTGCGACTACTTCAATTTATCCTGAAGTAATCGAACTCATGCATGATACGCTACAAGAAGATTTTGGCAATCCTTCTTCTGTCCATGCGGCAGGACGTTCTGCAAAAGCCAAGGTTGAGTCTGCCCGAAAATATATCGCCAAGCAAATGGGTGTTTTACCCAAAGAAATCATTTTCACTTCAGGCGGAACAGAGGGCGATAATACTGTGATGCAAGCTGCTTTTCATCAATTGGGAGTTCACCACTTTATAAGTTCTCCCATAGAACACCATGCAGTGCTTCACACCTTAGAACATATGGCCAAACAAGGTCACATACAATTAGACTTGGTAAAAGTACTTCCCAGCGGTTTACCTGACATGGATGACTTAAAGCACTTTTTGAGCAGTAGTGATGAAAAGAAGATGGTGAGCCTAATGCATGTCAATAATGAAGTAGGGACCATATTAGACCTTGAAGCTGTTGGGAACTTATGTCACAAGCACAATGCTTTATTCCACACAGATACCGTTCAATCCATTGGTCATTTTTCCTTGGATTTTGGATCGCTCCCAGTAGATTTTGCTGTTGCTTCTGCGCACAAATTTCACGGTCCCAAGGGTGTTGGTTTTTTATACATTAAAAAGGATACGGGTTTAAGCGGTATGATTTTAGGCGGTTCCCAAGAACGCGGAATGCGTGCAGGCACAGAAGCCGTCCACAATATTGTTGGTATGGAAACAGCCTTTCAAATTTCTTATCAACGCATGGAAGCGGATGCTTTGCATCTCAAGGATTTAAAAACCTATTGTCTCGATCAATTACAAGCCGCTTTGCCTGGCACAATATTTAATGGTGCCTCTGGCGAAATTGAAAGCAGCACGTATACGATTGTTAATGCCCGCCTACCTATGGATGAGAAGAAAGCCCAACTCTTGGCTTTTAATCTTGATTTACAAGGGGTTTGTTGCTCTAAGGGCAGTGCTTGTCAGTCGGGAAGCGAAGGAGGTTCCCATGTGCTGCAAAACTTGCTAACTGCTGAACAAAACAAGGCACCGTCTTTGCGTTTTTCTTTTTCAGCAAACAACACTAAAAAAGAAATTGACAAGCTTATTGCTATACTTGTTGACTACGTAAAAAGCTAAAGTCTCGCTTTGATTTTTATATTGAGCACACGCGGCGTCATATAGTTAGCAACCGCGAACTGACGTTGTGTATAGACATCTCTTACCCAAGTATTGGTAATTGCGTTTTGCACATTGAATACGTTGAATATCTCAACCCCAACCTCAAGCTCTTCAAAAGCGCGGAAGGTACTTCTAAAGCGTGTATCGTCTTTTATCACATATAAAAAACCAATATCCGCACGCTTGTAGTTGCGCAATCTGTTTTGATAAGCGTAAGCATCTGCGTAGCTGGGCGAACCACCTGGAAGTCCCGTATTGTAAACCAAATTTAAGTTCATTTTTAAGAAAGGTAACCTTGGCACATAGTCTTGAAAGAGCATGGCAAATTTCAATCTTTGGTCGGTTGGTCTTGCAATATCTCCACGATTATTTTGATTCTCAACGGCTTTTAATAACCCCACACTTATCCAAGATTCCGTACCCGGAACAAACTCACCATTAAGGCGCATGTCTAGGCCGTAAACCTTTGCTTTGGTGTCGTTATTTGCAGCATATCGAATGCGGACGTTTTCCAAGGTATATGGATTAACATCCCACAAGTATTTGTAGTAGGCCGAAGCCCTAAAAACAAACGGTCTTTTCCAAAGTTGAAATGTTCGGTCCTGACTTACCACCGCATGAATAGATTGTTGTGGCTTTACGGATGGATTTATCTTCCCGTCAATACCTCTTAGTTCTTTGTAAAATGGCGCTTGGGTGTAATTGCCAACCGACACACGTGTTACTATATTAGGATTATCTACTGGTTGAAAACTCAATTGAGCACGTGGACTAACAAACGTACTGCCAGAATTGCTAAAGTTTGATAGGTTCCAATGATGCACGCGAATTCCAGCCGATAACCATGCTATTTTTTTACCCATCAAAAAGCGATTATTCCATTGGAGATAACCCGAAATTCTGTTCAGTGTACTTTGTTGGGTTGCCCTTATGTTATTGAACAATGTCAATGGACCTTCGAATGGCTCATAGGGTTGGTTGTTTTTAGCGATAATACTAGGGGGGCGTATGGAAAAGCCTGCTGAGTCTATTTTTTCCCATTCCACAATTCGATCACGTATGTTTTCGGATTTTAGCGCTAAACCCCAACGTAGCTCCTGTTTGTCTAGCTGATGTTTTCCAGAAATATTGACGGATGTTATCAAGGCATCAAAATCGTTTCTTCCATGTGTATGCTGACTGCCAATACCTTCCGCAAAGGATATATTACCCAAGTCCTCCGATCCAATTTCCGTATTTGGTGTGCCAAGTAAATATTGTCCAATAATGTCAAAATATTCCTGTTCTTGGGTGTGATAAATTGAAGTTGTCAAGATATATTGATTGTTTTCAGACGGTTGATAAGTGGTCTTTAACGCACCCAAATAAGTTTGGTAAATGTCTTCTTCACTACCGTTGTAATAAACCAACAGCGCACGTGGGTCACTAGCAGTTCCAAAATTTGTTTTTCTTGTTTGGGGGGCGTAATTGTATACATTTCTAGATATAGAACCTAGAAATTGAAATTTTAGTTTTTCATTTTTTTGATAGCTAATAAAAGACTGCAAATCGGCAAATGAAGGCTGGTATTGCGCACTGGTTTCTTTTTGGTTTACAAGCAATTGGTTGTCTCGATAACGTGCGCCTATAATTGCCGACCACTTACCCTTTGTATTGCCATAGCTTATGCCGCCTCCCAACAAACTGGCATCTACATTTAATTCTTTTTTTGTTGGTGTTTTATAGGTAATATCCAATACCGAGGAAAGTTTGTCGCCATAACGCGCTTCAAAACCCCCGGCCTTAAAAGATACTTGTTGAATGAGATCGGGATTTAAAAAGCTTAATCCTTCTTGCTGTCCAGCGCGAATAAGCGTTGGTCTATACACTTCGATTCCGTTTACGTAAACCAAATTTTCATCGTAATTACCCCCTCTAACCGCATATTGCGTACTTAGTTCATTGTTTGAATTTACCCCCGGCAGACTTAAGAGTAGGTTCTCAACGCCTGCATTTGCTCCAGGGATACTACGAACTGTTTCAGGAGATAATACGGTAACACCACTAATTTTTGTGGATTGATTTCCCATGACCACCACTTCGCCCATTTGTGCTCTTTTGGTATTCATAACAGGGTGGAGTTCTTGAACGGTATTGGGCTGTGGATTAATGGTTACTACAACCTTTTCATGGGCAATATGCGAGAAGCTAATGACCAATTTTTTTTCAGCCGGTATATTTAATTGATAAAAGCCATTTTCGTTTGTGGTGGTGCCAAAGCCAGTATTTGTACTTACTGTCACATAGG
>QXZR01000093.1 GCA_009886265.1 Flavobacteriaceae bacterium | reverse complement strand
AAAAAAGAACATTTCCCCCTATTTTTTTTGGGATTTAGTGTGATTAATTTTTATTAATCAAGCGAAATCCTTTTTTATTTTGAGTAATACTGAAGTTTCTTTTATTGATTTTCAAAGCGGAGCTTTTTGAGGATCACATCGTAATCCTGCCGACCATAACTAAACGTTGTCTCCTTTTTAAAGATTAGTCAATGAGACAAATACATTGTGTTTTGGATGGATTCTCAATGTGCTGTTCTTTGTCTTTAATGTTTAATACGAAAATATTAATGTAATAAAATCATACTTTATAACATTTTATTTCCCGTAATAATTTATATGCTTGTTGTCAGCCTTTGTGTCAATGGACATAGAGCTTAGAGCAAAATTTAGAATAGTTTTTAAATCGACTTATTTTATGCATACATGTTCTTTTTATATCCGCTTATGTTTAAAATAGAGAATTAGTTCAGGCAGCACTAGAAATTAGTAGATTAATTATTATTTTTATTGTCAACACAAAAAAGCATTAATATATAATCAACAACTTGATAAGGCCCAACAAACCAATCAAAAATAGAAAATGAACCATCGTGTATTAAAACGTTTTTTAAGGATTTTTGTCTTACCATTGATATTGATTTTGGTTGCTGCGTGCAATAAAAAAGGCAAACCCAAGGTTTATAAGATTGTAATAGCTACTTCTATGAAAGATCAAAACATTGAAAAATACAGACTTGAGAACAGCAATGGTGTTGTCGTTGAGTTACTTAATCTAGGCGGCATCATCACGTCCATCAAAACACCTGATAGTAATGGAAAAATAGCAGATATTGCTTTGGGCTTTGATGACCCTAAACAATACCTTGATAGGCATCCTTATTTCGGTGCTATTATTGGTCGTTTTGGCAATAGGATAGCAGGAGGTTCATTTTCGCTGGATGATAAAGATTATCAATTGGCTATCAATAATGGTTCCAATCACTTACATGGTGGTATCAAGGGTTTTGATAAAGTATTCTGGGACGCAGAAAGTTTTAGCGATATAAATGCCTCAGGAGTAGTGTTGCACTACCTATCCAATCACATGGAAGAAGGCTATCCCGGAAACCTATCTGTCAGCGTCACGTATACGCTTACAAATGATGATATTTTAAAAGTACGTTATGAGGCCTCAACAGACCAAAAGACAATAATAAACCTGACCCAACATAGTTACTTCAATTTGTCTGGGGATTTTACTGCGCAAATTTTTGATCATGAACTTATGTTAAACGCTGATGCGTTTTTGGCTGTTGATGAAAATCAGATTCCTACGGGAGCCTATAGAGCTGTGGCACAAACGCCATTCGATTTTTCTTCTTTCAAAACCATGGGGAAAGATTTTAATGCTGAGAGCAAACAGCTTGAAATAGGAAACGGATATGATCATTGCTTTATTATCAACCCCTCAGAAACGGCAATGGTTGAAGCAGCAGTAGTACATCACCCCAAAAGCGGACGTGTGATGAAGGTCTTTACTGACCAACCAGGCGTCCAGCTTTATACAGGAAACTTTTTGGACAATACGTTAACAGCTAAAAATGGCGGAACTTATGGACCACAAACAGGTTTTTGCTTGGAAACGCAACATTTTCCAGATGCACCTAATCAGTCCAATTTCCCCACAACCGTTCTAAACCCTGGTGAGTCATTTACAAGTGAAACTTGGTTTCAGTTTTCAGTAAAATAACATCAACCAAAACCAATGACAATAAACAATAACGACGCTGGCATTATAGTTAAATCCCCTGGACGAATCAACCTTATCGGCGAACATATCGACTACAACGGGGGTCACGTATTACCGGCAGCTATTGACAGAAAAGTAATTTTAGAATTCCATAAAAATGATAATGGCCAATGTCATGTGCGTTCTGTGGATGAAGGCGATTTTGCCTTTGATATTCAAAACCCCTTGCAGATTAGCGATACCCATTGGGAAAACTATGTACTTGGTGTTGTAGATGGGATTCAGAAAGCCCGCCCCAATCAATTGGGAGGCTTTGACTGTGTCATATCAAGTGAACTACCCATTGGCGCAGGGATAAGCTCATCGGCAGCCCTGGAATGTGGCGTAGCCAAAGGACTTAACGAACTCTTTGACTTGGGGCTTTCAAATTTAGAATTGATTGAGATTTCTCGCATGGCAGAGCATAACTTTGTAGGCACCAAGTGCGGTGTTATGGATCAGTTTGCGGTAACCATGGGCAAGCGTAAAAAGCTGCTATTACTTAACTGTGAGACGTTAGACTACAAGCTCATCGATGCGGAGTTTGCGCCTTATAAAATATTGCTGCTTAACACCAATGTATCGCATAACCTAGCCACAAGCGAGTACAACACGCGAAGAGAAGAATGCGAACAAGCCCTTGCTGTCATTCAAAAAGACCATCCTCAGTATCCATTTTTAGCCGATGTTCCAGAGTCTGTCATTGAGACATACAAGGAAAAGCTCTTTGGAAAAATCTATCAGCGCGCACTTTTTGTATCCCGTGAAAACGCCAGAACCTTAAAAGCTGCTGAGCTTATCCAAAGTGGAGATATTAAGGGATTTGGCGAACTGATGTACCAAACCCACGAAGGATTATCTAAAAACTATGAAGTCAGCTGTCCTGAGCTTGACTTTTTGGTTGATTTGTCAAAAGATATTCCACAAGTGGTGGGAAGCCGTATGATGGGTGGAGGCTTTGGCGGATGCACCATCAATTTAGTAAAGGAGACATTTATAAACGAGTTTATGGAGTTGGCAAGTAAAACCTATAAAGAACAATTTGATATCAACCTCACCTCCATATTGGTAGCCACCTCCAATGGCGTAGAAACAACAAAATCTGTATAGCTAGATGGATTTTAACAACACTCCACACAGAAGAAAGAACATCCTCACAGGCGAATGGGTACTGGTATCTCCACACCGCACCAAACGCCCATGGCAAGGTAAAAAAGACAAACCTCAAGAAGTGGAACGGTTGGAATACGATCCCAACTGCTATTTATGTCCGGGTAATGAGCGCGCAGGAGGCGCTAAAAATCCAGACTACACAGGCACATACAGCTTCCAAAACGATTTTGCAGCACTTCTTGAAGGCCCAGAAGAAACTTTTAAAGGGGGACTACTAGAAGCCGAAAGCGAATCCGGTATCTGCAAAGTGATTTGCTATTCCCCCAACCATAGTTTAACGCTGCCATTAATGGATGTTAATGAT
>QXZR01000092.1:11836-12046 GCA_009886265.1 Flavobacteriaceae bacterium | reverse complement strand
CACATTAATAGCAGCCAAAAAGGTCAGAAACGTATCGGGTAATACAACCCCTAACACTGTAAAAATCAGTGTGATAAGGATTTTTTGGATGTCGAAATGTTTAATTTTAAACATAAATTTTTAACAATATCGTAAAATATTTATTGAAATATATAGAGTTTGTTTAATTTTTTTTACCTTGCGATAAACAAAATATAATTAAAAAATTAT
>QXZR01000092.1:0-11826 GCA_009886265.1 Flavobacteriaceae bacterium | reverse complement strand
ACGAATTTTATTTCATTTATTGGAAATGCGGATCTTAGTGATCCAGTTAATTTTACTTTCTTTTTAGGTACGATGGCGATGACAGCTGCTTCAGCTTTTTTCTTCCTATCTCTACCTCAATTTGATAGTAAATGGAGAACCTCAATTTTGGTTTCTGGTTTGATTACCTTTATTGCGGCAGTACACTACTATTATATGAGAGAGGCTGCTACATCTGGAGGCGTTACTACAGAAATCCGTTACATTGACTGGATACTTACAGTACCGTTGATGTGTGTTGAGTTCTATTTAATCCTTAAGGCTGCTGGTGCAACAACCAAACACCTTAAGACATTAATCTGGGCTTCACTTGTTATGCTTGTAACTGGTTACTTCGGTGAAGTTGCTGATAGCAGCACTGCAATGCCTGCACTTTGGGGTCTTGCTTCTGGTATCGCATACTTCTACATCGCATACTTAATCAAGTACGGTGAGCTAGCTAAACTTGCTGCATCTGCTGGTGGAGCGGTTGAAAAAGCACACAAAACATTAACACTTTTCGTATTGATCGGGTGGGCTATTTACCCATTAGGTTATATGTTAGGTACTGCTGATGGTCAATGGTATTCTTTCATCACTGCTATCAACTTAGATATGGATGTTGTTTATAATATTGGTGATGCAATCAACAAAATTGGTTTCGGTTTAGTAGTTTACGCTGCGGCGGTTGCTTCTAAAAAATAAGTAAAACCTTACTAGTATTTAAAAAGCCTCGATTTTCGAGGCTTTTTTTTTACATTCTTTCCGGAGCATCAATACCCAAAAGACCAAGGGCTTTTGCAATAACATCTGCTACCGCACCACACAAAGACACCCTAAAAGACTGTTGTGCCTTATCCTCAACAAGTATGGGTACTTCTTGGTAGTATGAATTAAACTGCTTCACCAACTCATATAGGTAGTTGGCAATCAAAGCCGGGCTGTATTGCTTAGCAGAAGCTTCAATGGTTGAAGGAAATTGAAGCAAAGTCTTCAATACCGTCTTTTCTTTATCGTGTAGCGAAGCTACGTCCGCAATATCAAAATCACTTCCCGAAGACTTGCGTAAAATAGATTGAATACGCGCATGGGTATATTGTATAAACGGTCCCGTATTTCCTGTAAAATCTACAGAAGCTTTAGGGTCAAATAAGATGCGTTTCTTTGGATCAACTTTTAGGATATAATATTTTAATGCACCCATACCAATAGTGTGATAAAGGGATTCTTTTTCCGCCTCAGACATACCGTCTAGCTTACCCAACTCTTGGGAAATCTGCTTGGCGGTGTCCTGCATTTCGGTCATAAGCGCATCAGCATCGACTACCGTTCCCTCACGACTCTTCATCTTTCCGCTTGGCAAGTCAACCATACCATAGCTCAAGTGATGCAACTGATCTGCCCACGCGTAGCCCAATTTCTTCAATACTAGGAACAATACCTTGAAATGGTAATCTTGTTCATTTCCAACCGTATAAACCATACCCTTCATATCGGGGTGGTCGGTGTAGCGCAATCGTGCTGTTCCAAGGTCTTGTGTCATGTACACAGAAGTACCGTCAGAACGTAGCAATAGTTTTTCATCCAAACCTTCGTCAGTCAAATCTATCCAAACAGATCCGTCGTCTTTTTTAAAAAAAACTCCTTTGTCAAGTCCTTCAGTGACAATTTCTTTACCCAACACATAGGTGTTGCTTTCATAGTAATAGGAATCGAAGTGAACTCCCAAACGTTTGTAGGTTTCGTCAAAACCTTCATATACCCAAGCATTCATTTTTTCCCATAAAGCAAGGACTGAAGCATCTTTTTGCTCCCAACGAATCAGCATGTCTTTTGCCTGCAACAAAATGGGTGCTGTGTTTTTAGCCGTTTCTTCGTCAGTTCCAGCAGCAACTAAATCAGCTATTTCCTTTTTGTATTGTTGGTCAAAAAGAACGTAATATTTACCCACCAATGCATCGCCCTTTAAGTTGGTAGTTATTGGCGTTTCACCATTTCCAAACTGCTCCCATGCCACCATGGATTTACAGATATGTATACCCCTATCGTTAATGATTTGAGTGGTATGTACGTTTTGTCCGTTGGCAGACAGTATGTTGGCTACCGAAGCCCCTAATAAATTATTTCTAATATGTCCAAGGTGCAATGGCTTATTGGTGTTTGGCGAGGAATACTCAACCAAAATTTTATCAGCAGCTGCATCAACAGTTTTAATACCAAAATGCGCATCGGCATGAATGTCTTTTAATGCCTTGATGTAATATGCTGTTGATATCTCGATATTTAAAAAACCTTGCACCACATTATAAGAAGCTATTTCCGCAACTTCTGCTTGGAGATAATCCCCCAACTCCGCTGCCAAATCAGCTGGTTTTTTGGGCGCCAACTTCAACAGCGGAAATACAACCACAGTTAAATCGCCCTCAAATTGAGGCTTGGTGGGTTGAATTTCAATACTTTCTAGTGTTTTGCCATAGTTTGTGGCAAAGTATGCAACGAGTTGTTTTTTAATGATATGATCCATACACAAATATCGAGTGTAAAGATAAGTGATTCCAACAGGTTGCAACGCATTTATCCTATCTTTGTAAAATGCTAGCAAATGTATCGTATAACAACAAAGCTCAACGCGAATCTATAGATACGCTGGTAGGCAAGCCCTTTACCCTAATGAACCGACTTAAATTAGGTGGTGTGGGTTCACCCAAACTGCATGTGGTTTCGAGCAGTAAAGAAATTGATTCCCTATTTGTTTTAGACCATAATGACAATACCTGTAATATCGAATTGCGTCCAAACGGCATCATTCTACGTTTTCGATCCTTGCTAGAAACTTACGGCTTGATTATTCCATACTACAAGCTCACCATATTTAAAGGTACGGGAGAAGCCTATAGCATTCACATGGAGCACCACAAGGTTGGTATCTCGGCGAAATCTAAAAATGTACGTGACTTTTTCAAAAAGATTCAGCAGCAAAAAGCGCGTATTTCAGACAACTACCTTTAGTATACTTCTGCTAGCATACAGCGAACGCTACCGCCGCCCAAGTCTTCAATGGTTGGGATGGGACTATGAACTAGCTTGACGTGAGCCTGCAGCTGTAACATCTGCTTGGACGAAAGCGCATCATAAGCGCGTGTACTCATCACCAAAAGTGCTGTACCGTCTGTGGCTGTAAGCGCCAACATATTGCCTGCAAATTGAGTAAGCTGCTTCTCTGTCAAAGGGATAACTATTTTTCCAGAAAAGGTAAGACTGTCTTGCAGCAATGCACGCTCCATTGGATCATCAACAGCATCCAAACAAACAAGTGCAAAAGCAGGGGCTACTACCATCATAACATTGGTGTGATATATTAGCAAACGCCCTGTGCCCATCGTTTGATAAGCATGGAAAACAACAGGCTTAAAATTAAAGGCTTCGCAAAATAGGTTAAATAAGTGCACGTCAGCACGTGCCGAAAGTGCACAATATGCGATGCTGTTTTGATGATCGAGCACCATACTGCCTGTGCCTTCTAAAAACTGATGTTTCTGTTCATATGAGGAATAGTCAACCGTATGCATCACTTCATGTCCGTCTATGCTAAGTGCTTGAAAGATGCGGCTGGAGCGTTCAGCCCTTCTGTTTTCGGCAAACATGGGGAATAAGACCAATTGACCATTACCCAAAAGAGCAAACCAGTTGTTTGGAAAAAGGGCGTCAGGCGTGTCGGGTGTGAGCGTATCTTGAGCAACCGTAACCTTGATATTATTCAGGCGCAAGCAAAAAACCAGGGTATCGAATTCCGATTGGGCCTGCAATAGTGACTGAGCAGCAGTAAGGGCGGTATGCTTTTGATAATAGTTGTTTGCTGCGGTTTGCTCATTGGCACGAAAGCTAGCAGGGCGCACCATCAGGACGTGATGGGTAGGTTTCATAGGACACGGTATAAGGGCAGGGTAACACAGCGAAACAAACCGCCTTGTTTTCCTATTTCACTAAAATCGACTTCTTCGACTGTTATGCCACGATTCCGCAACCAAGTATTTAGACGTGTAAACAAAGTGTCTGAAACAACTACGGTTGGGCTTATGGAAACCACATTACACATCATCTGACTCATCTCTAATGCTGATACTTCAAATATGTTATCATTCCCAAAATGGGTAACAAGCCAATTATAGGCTTCACGATCAGCAAAGCCCTCAGGGCAGGTCAACGCAAAGTTTTTTCCCACTAGCTGAAAACAACAGTCCAAGTGCAATGCGTTTTCGTGTGGAATCGTGTTCGATTTGTTTAACTCAAATCCCTTTACTTTTTTGTGGGGAAAAGCCTGTTGCAAGGCAGCAACTGCGGCCTTATTAGTTCTGGCAGTAAGTAATTTTGCATAATCAGGACTCGTTGATATGCCCACATAAATATAATCGTTGTGAACAATAACATCACCGCCTTCGATGTGCACCTTTTTTGGAAACACCAATTGCTTTGAAGCGGGGATTTGGGTTAATACAGAAGTTAAGCCTGCCAATTCTTTTTCACGGTGTGGAATGATATTGGAACGGACAAAAATATCGTCTACGACAAACCCCAAATCACGAGCGAATATTTGATTGCAATCCACAACATTATCTGGACGAACCACAGATACGCCATAGCGCAAAAAAACCTGTTCAAGGTCAGTTAAGGCTTGTTGTAAGTTTGCTTTTTTGGGAAAGGTTCCAGCTAGCAAATGCTTTTTGGAAGAGGGATCGTATAAGTCTTGGATATTGGGCGGAGCACCCATAGCAGCTGCTGTACCCAACATAAGGTGGGTAAGCGTTTGCGTCTCTGAATGTATACAGAGTTTTATCCCATGACTTATCTTTTATTCAATGGCACAAATGGTCTTTGGTTCTCCCCTACATATATCTGTCTTGGACGGCCAATAGGCTCTTTGTTTAGTCGCATTTCACGCCATTGGGCAATCCATCCGGGCAAACGACCAAGTGCAAACATTACGGTAAAGGTTTCAGTTGAAATTCCCATGGCACGGTATATAATACCAGAGTAAAAATCAACATTAGGGTAAAGTTTACGATCTACAAAATAAGGATCGCTTAAAGCAGCTTCCTCTAGTTTTTTAGCAATGTCCAATACAGGATCAACTATACCAAGGTCTTCAAGTACCTCATTGGCTGCTTTTTTGATGATACGTGCACGTGGATCAAAGTTTTTATACACCCTATGTCCAAAGCCCATCAATCGGAAAGGATCGTTTTTGTCTTTGGCCTTGTTCATGTATTTGTCAATATCTCCACCGTCTTGGCGAATATCTTCGAGCATTTCAACAACGGCTTGGTTTGCACCACCGTGTAATGGCCCCCAAAGCGCTGATATACCAGCAGCTACAGATGCAAAAAGACCTGCGTGTGACGATCCAACGATACGCACCGTTGAAGTTGAGCAATTTTGTTCGTGATCGGCGTGTAATATTAAAAGCTTATTTAGCGCTTGATCCACAATAGGATTGGCAACATATTCCTTATTGGGTTTGCGGAACATCATACGGGCGATATTCTCCACATAGCCCAGGGCATAATCGCCATATTTAAGTGGAAGACCTGATTTTTTTCTAAATACCCAAGCAACCAATACAGGAAGCTTACCCATGATACGGACAATAGCTCTGTACATTTCTTCTTCGCTCTCAACATCAAATGTCTTTGGGTTGAATGCTGTTAGCGCACTGGTAAGTGAGGATAACACGCCCATTGGGTGCGCAGCACTAGGAAAACTTTCAAGTATTTTCTTTAAATCCTCGTCTATATAAGACTCCTCTTTAATGTCAACCAAAAACTTATCAAGCTGTTCAGCATTTGGAAGCTCGCCAAAAATCAGCAAGAAAGCAACTTCTAAAAAATCGGCGTTTTTTGCCAAATCTTCAATATCATATCCACGGTAGCGCAGCACGCCTTTTTCTCCATCTAAAAAAGTGATGGCACTTTGGCAAGAACCGGTATTCTTAAAACCAGGGTCAAGGGTTATAAGGTTGGTTGCCGCACGCAGGGTTTTTATATCAATTCCTAGTTCATCTTCTGTTCCTTCAACTAAAGGGAATTCAACCGACTTCCCATCATAGGATAATTTTGCAAGTTTTGCCATTTTTTAATTTCGATAATATAATATAGTGAATTAAAACTTCACTTTAAAGGCTTTATCCTGTGGATAAAACGCAATTCTTCCTAACTCTTCTTCAATACGCAACAACTGGTTGTATTTTGCCATACGGTCACTACGTGATAGCGAACCTGTTTTGATTTGACCTGTGTTTAGGGCAACGGCTAAATCAGCAATCGTATTGTCCTCAGTTTCTCCAGAGCGGTGAGACATCACGCAAGTATAACCTGCATTTTGTGCCATTTGAACTGCCGCAATGGTTTCAGATAACGAACCAATTTGATTTACTTTAATCAAAATAGAGTTTGCAATGTCTTCTTCTATACCACGACTCAAGCGGGTTACATTGGTGACAAACAAATCATCTCCAACCAATTGGGCTTTGTCGCCAATTTTTTCAGTCAGGTATTTCCATCCTTCCCAGTCGTTTTCGTCCATACCGTCTTCAATAGAAACAATAGGATATTTTTCAGCCAATGAAGCGAGGTAGTCTGCTTGCTCTTGAGAAGAACGCACTTTTCCGCTCTCGCCTTCAAATTTTGAGTAGTCATACTTACCGTCTACATAAAATTCAGCAGCAGCACAATCCAATGCAATCATCACCTCTTCTGCCGGCTTATAACCAGATTTCTCAATGGCCAATAAAATGGTATCCAGTGCATCTTCGGTTCCGCCTAATGTAGGAGCAAATCCACCTTCATCACCAACAGCTGTGCTTAAATTTCTTCCTTTAAGTACTTTCTTAAGGTTATGGAAAATTTCAGTTCCCATTTGCAGTGCATGCGAAAGCGAAACAGCTTTTACAGGCATGATCATAAATTCTTGAAATGCAATAGGCGCATCAGAGTGTGAACCACCATTAATGATATTCATCATGGGGACAGGAAGCGTAATGGCACGTGTACCACCAATGTAGCGATATAGCGGGAGGCCCAATTCGTTTGCAGCTGCTTTAGCAACGGCTAGTGAAACACCTAAAATGGCATTCGCACCAAGCTTAGACTTGTTTGGTGTACCATCCAAATCAATCATGATTTGGTCAATCTCCTCTTGCTCAAATACAGAAGCACCTAAGAGCTCGGGAGAAATGATTTGATTTACATTTTTAACTGCTTGTAGAACGCCTTTACCCATATAGGCATCTCCTCCGTCGCGTAATTCAACGGCTTCGTGTTCTCCAGTTGACGCACCAGAAGGTACAGCCGCACGGCCCATGGTTCCAGTATCTGTGATTACATCAACCTCTACGGTTGGATTTCCTCTGGAATCAAAAATTTGACGTGCATGTACATTTAAAATGATACTCATGATGCTTGTTTTTTGTGGTTGTTAATTTGTGAAATAAATTGGTCAAATAAATACGATGAATCGTGCGGTCCAGGGCTTGCCTCTGGGTGGTATTGCACGGAGAAGCAAGGCTTGCCTTCAATGCGGATACCTGCTACGGTGTCATCGTTAAGGTGCTTATGTGTGATTACAACATCCTTGTGTGTTTCTGTTTCTTCTCTGTTGATAGCAAAACCGTGGTTTTGCGAGGTGATTTCTCCTTTACCAGTTTCAACATTTAGGACGGGGTGGTTAATACCACGGTGTCCGTTGAGCATTTTATACGTTGAAATACCTTGAGATAGTGCAATGATTTGATGCCCCAAACAAATACCAAATAGCGGAAGTCCTTTAGCAATGATTTCGGTCGCAATGGCTTGTGCAGCATGCAAAGGTTCTGGATCACCAGGTCCGTTGGACAAGAAGTAACCGTCAGGATTCCATTCACTCATGGTTTCAAAAGTGGTGTCTAGTGGAAAAACCTTAACATACACACCTCTACTGGCGAGGTTGCGCAAGATGTTTTTCTTGATACCCAAGTCCAATGCAGCAACCTTCAAAGGTGCATCTGCATCACCCATAAAGTAGGGTTCCGTTGTGGAAACTTTAGGTGCAAGCGCCAATCCTTTCATGGATGGCACATCTAAAAGTTGTTTTTTTAAAGCGTCTAAGTCGTCCGTCTGCGTTGAGATTATGGCATTCATGGCACCGTTGTCACGTATGTAACTCACAAGTGCGCGTGTATCAACATCAGAAATGGCAACTAGTTGTTGCTTTTCGAAAAAATCAAATAAAGAACTGTCTGCGGCTTCGCGTGAAAATCCAGTATTGAAGTTTTTACAGATAAGCCCTGAAATCTGAATAGCATCAGACTCGGACTCGTTATTTAAAACGCCATAGTTTCCAATGTGTGCATTGGTAGTAACCATAAGCTGCCCATAATACGATGGGTCTGTAAAAATCTCTTGATAACCCGTCATGCCCGTGTTAAAGCACAACTCGCCAAAAGCTTGGCCTTCAATTCCAATGGATTTGCCGTGAAATACCGTTCCGTCTTCTAGCAAGATAAGTGCTTTATTACGAGAGAGGTATTGGCTCATTTTGGTTAAAAGTATTTCTGCAAAATTAACACAAAAAAAAGGATAAACCCACTGGTTTATCCTTTGATTTATTAAAAGGCTATTAAAAACTTATTCTGCCTTGTTTTCTTCTTCTGAAGATGAAGCCTCATCGGCTTCTTCTGCGTTGGATTCTTCAGCAGGTGCAGCTTCGGCATCAGGTGCTTCAGCGGCTGCTTCAGGTGCAGCTTCTTCTGCTACAGGCGCATCAGCAACTACTTCTGCTTCTACTTCAGCAGGAGCTACTTTTTTAGCACCTCTACGTCTAGATTTTTTCTTCTTTGGCTTATCGGTCTCATATACTTCATTGAAGTCTACCAGCTCGATTAAAGCCATATCAGCGTTATCTCCTAGCCTGTTTCCAAGTTTGATGATGCGGGTGTAACCACCTGGGCGATCACCAACTTTCTCAGAAACAATACGAAACAATTCGGTTACGGCATACTTATTACGCAAAGCTCTAAAAACAACACGACGGTTGTGTGTGGTGTCTTCTTTTGAACGCGTAACAAGCGGCTCAACAAACTGCTTCAAGGCCTTGGCCTTGGCTACTGTCGTATTGATACGTTTGTGCTCAATTAGCGAAGATGCCATATTGGCAAGCATCGCTTTTCTGTGGGTATTTGTACGCCCCAAGTGGGCAACTTTCTTTCCGTGTCTCATGATGAATAGCTATTGCGACCTTAGTCTTTATCCAATTTGTATTTAGCCAGGTCCATTCCAAAGTTAAGGCCTTTGGCAATTACCAACTCCTCAAGTTCGGTAAGTGATTTTTTGCCGAAGTTTCTAAACTTCATCAAATCACTTTTATTAAAGGAAACCAAATCGCCAAGTGTATCAACTTCAGCTGCTTTAAGGCAGTTAAGTGCACGTACAGATAAATCCATATCGATGAGTTTTGTCTTAAGCAATTGACGCATGTGTAATGACTCTTCGTCATAGGTTTCTGTTTCAGCAATTTCATCAGCCTCAAGGGTTATGCGTTCGTCAGAGAACAGCATAAAGTGGTGGATCAATGTTTTTGCAGCTTCAGTCAATGCATCTTTTGGATGAATAGAACCATCTGTTATGATTTCGAAAATCAACTTTTCGTAATCTGTTTTTTGCTCTACACGGAAATTCTCAATCGTGTATTTCACGTTTTTGATCGGCGTGTAAATAGAGTCAATGGCAATAGTTCCAATAGGCGCAGTTGCTTTTTTGTTTTCTTCTGCAGGAACGTAACCACGTCCTTTTTCAATGGTAAACTCAAAGTTTAGCTGAACGCTTTCGTCCATATTGCAAATAACCAATTCTGGGTTAAGCACTTGGAAACCAGAAATAAACTTCTGTAAGTCCCCAGCTGTAAGTTGCTTTTGACCTGAAATAGCTACACTAACCGATTCGCTATCAACAGAGTCGATTTGTTGTTTGAAACGAACTTGCTTAAAGTTCAAAATCATTTCTGTTACGTCTTCTACTACTCCGGGAAGCGTTGAGAATTCGTGGTCAACCTTGTCGATACGAACAGAAGTAATCGCAAAACCTTCAAGCGATGCAAGCATCACACGACGTAGTGCGTTTCCAACCGTTAGCCCATACCCCGGCTCTAGTGGACGAAATTCGAATTTACCTTCGAATTCGTCTGAATCAATCATGATTACCTTATCTGGTTTTTGAAAATTAAATAGTGCCATAGGATTATTTTGAATACAATTCGACAATTAGTTGCTCCTTTATGTTTTCTGTGATTTGCTCACGGGTAGGAACTGAAACCAGTGTGCCTTCAAGCGTTGCATCATTCCATGACAACCACTCTAAATCGTGGCTGGCAACAGAAAGAGAACGCTCAATTACTTCAAGCGATTTAGACTTTTCACGAACGCCAATCACATCACCTACTTTTACGTGACATGAGGGAATGTTCATAATTTCTCCATTTAAAGTAATGTGACGGTGCCCCACAAGTTGGCGGGCAGCGCTTCTAGTTGGTGCAATACCTAAGCGGTATACCAAGTTATCTAGACGAGATTCACAAAGCTGAAGTAGTACTTCACCTGTTACATCCTTACTAGCATTAGCTTTAAGAAAAAGATTGCGGAACTGACGCTCTAAGATACCATAGGTAAATTTCGCTTTTTGCTTTTCCATTAACTGGATTGCATATTCCGATTTTTTGGGTCTACGACGGTTATTTCCGTGTTGTCCAGGAGGGTAATTACGCTTTTCGAACGACTTGTCTTCGCCGAATATAGCTTCGCCAAACTTACGGGCGATTTTTGTCTTTGGACCAGTATATCTTGCCATATTATAAAAATTAAGTGCTGGGAATTAAGGTCAATCCTTCGCCAGCGAGGTTAGTATTAAACTCTACGTCTTTTTGGTGGACGACATCCATTGTGCGGCATAGGCGTCACGTCAACTATTTCGGTGACTTCAATGCCGCCATTGTGAAGGGTTCTGATAGCTGACTCGCGTCCGTTACCGGGCCCCTTTACAAATACTTTTACCTTTCTAAGGCCTGCCTCCTGTGCTACTTTCGCAGCATCTTCAGCTGCAAGTTGTGCAGCATAAGGTGTGTTTTTCTTTGAGCCTCTAAAGCCCATCTTACCTGCAGAAGACCATGAAATCACCTCACCTTTGTTGTTGGTTAGGGATACAATGATATTATTAAACGATGCGTTGATGTGGGCTTCGCCAAAGGCTTCCACCACAACTTTACGCTTTTTTGAACTTGATTTTGCCATCTCTTGACTACTTTATTTAGTTACTTTCTTTTTGTTAGCAACTGTCTTGCGTTTTCCTTTACGTGTTCTTGAGTTATTCTTGGTGCGTTGACCACGAAGTGGTAAACCGACACGGTGACGAATACCTCTAAAAGAACCGATGTCCATCAATCGCTTGATGTTCAATTGGGTTTCCGAACGAAGTTCACCTTCGATCGTAAATGAAGCAACAGCATCACGGATACGACCAATTTCGTCGTCGTTCCATTCGTTTACTTTTTTGCTTTCGTCAACACCAGCAGTAGCCAAAATAGCTTTAGCACGACTGCGTCCAACCCCATATATATAGGTTAGCGAAATGACGCCTCTTTTTTGTTTGGGAATATCTACTCCAGAAATTCTAGCCATAATTATCCTTGTCTTTGTTTGAACCTAGGGTTCTTTTTGTTGATTACGTATAAGCGTCCCTTGCGACGTACAATCTTGCAGTCGGCGCTTCTTTTTTTAAGTGATGCTCT
>QXZR01000091.1 GCA_009886265.1 Flavobacteriaceae bacterium | reverse complement strand
GCATGCCGCTGGCATCGTTTAGTGCACGAGCCGAAAACACAGGAAAACTGGCATATCATTTCTCGGGGGAATTACGCTCATACGTAGAAGAGGGACGTGAATACACTACGGATGCCAACAACCAATTGATCTTAGCCGAAGACTTTCAACGCGATCTTATACACGGCTATTATGCCTGCGTATCATTCATTGATTTTCAGATTGGAAAAATTGTGAATAAGCTCAAAAAAGAAGGGTTGATGGACAATACGATTATTGTGGTTTGGGGCGACCACGGTTTTCATTTGGGCGATCATCGTTTGTGGAACAAACACTCAAATTTTGAGCAAGCTACCCGCTCGCCACTCATTATTTACAACCCCAAAACACAAATGGCTCAAAAGATTTTGTCACCAACGGAGTTTGTGGATGTTTTCCCTACGTTGACCGATATGGCGCAAATTGCACCAGCGGCAAATGTAGATGGTACTTCATTGCTTCCCCTAATGATGGGACAGCAGCAATCCGTTAAAGACTTTGCCGTAAGCCAATACCCAAGAAATCAAAAAATGGGATATAGCTTTAGGACAGCTTCTTATCGCTTCACACTTTGGATAGACAAGTCCAAGATCGGGCAAAAAATTACGGATAAAGACATTGTTCAAGAAGAGCTGTTTGACTACAGCACTGACCCATTGGAAACAAAAAATCATATTGGGTTGAAAGGTTATGCAACAATCTATGATGAACTTAAAAAGAAAGCGCTGGCTTTCCTATCCCCAACCGTAGCACCACAGCCACAGCCAAAGACACAAGCCAAAAAGACCAGTGGTGGTATTAAAGATTTATTAGCCAACAATGGTTACGATGCTAATCAGGTTTATGTTGGCGCAACGCTCAACCACCGACAACTCAACACCAAGGTTTCCAAATTGTTCTTAGACGAGTTTACCTATTCAACGCCTGAAAACTGTGCCAAGCAAGCGCGAATTCATCCAATGCCCGGCGTATGGGATTGGAAACAGATAAACGATTATTTAGATTTCGCTGATAAAAATAATATCACGCTGCGCATCCACGGCCCTATTAGTCCACAAGCTTCGCACTGGGCAAAGACGGACAGCCGAACTAAACAAGAATTAGAAAAGAATATGGTGGAGTACTTTACTGCGCTTTGCAAACGCATGAATAAAGAGCCATCTGTCAAGTGGATGGATGTGGTTAATGAGACCATTACACCAGAAGGCGTTTGGTTTGAAGAAAAGCCAGGGGTAAAGCTATGGGAAAATCCTTGGGAACAAATTGGTAGAGACGAAAATGACGTGCCGTTATATATTTCAAAAGCATTTGAAATTGCCAATAAATACGCCACCAAAAAGAGTTTGGTCTTTAACCAGCACGGAGGCATGGAGCCTAAAATGTGGGAAAAAGTCAAAGAAACCATATTGTACCTCAAAAAGAAAGGTTACAGAATCGATGGTTTGGGCTGGCAGGCGCATTTGAGAAGCAATAAGCCACTTGCACTCGACAAAAAACAACTTGAATATTTTGCTTCACTTATCGATTGGGCACATCAACATAATCTAGACTTTCACGTCACAGAAATTGATTATAAAATTTGGGATTCTGTTAGAAGTCAAACAGCCCTAAAAGAGCAGGGCGATGCTTACGCAAACATACTTAAGGTTTTGCTCTCGAAACGAAATCAAGGGGTTGTTACCTACAACACTTGGGGAATGGTAGATGGTTTAAAAGGAAAGCACCACGATATGTACCGCTTTATTTTTGATTCAAACCACAACCCAAAGCCAGCGTACTTTGCCCTTAGAGAAGCCATTATTAAACCTGATAATAAATTGATATTAAAGTAATTATGAAATTAAAACTGTTTGTTTTATTAATAAGTTCTGTTGTTTTCGGACAAAACAATAGCCCAATATATTTAAACCCTAGTGCTGATGTTGATAGCCGCGTGGCTGATTTGATGTCACGAATGACCTTGGAAGAAAAAGTAGGTCAAATGTGTCAATATGTTGGAATAGATTATTTGAAAAAACAAAAGAGAAATAAAAAAGCTTCTGGGGATGTATCAAAGCTGAATAAAGATGCTTTTGCGATGTATAGCTTGTCTGAAAGTGAAATAACACAAGAAATTATCGATGGAAAAATCGGCTCTTTTCTTCACGTTCTAGAGCCCAAGGAGGTAAACTATTTACAAGATTTTACCTTAAAATCTAGATTAAAAATACCGCTTATAATTGGCATTGATGCCATTCACGGAAATGCTATGGTTAGCGGGACAACTGTTTATCCATCGCCGATATCAATTGCTGCCACTTTTAATAATGATTTCGCGTTTGACGTGGCCAAACAAAGTGCTAGGGAAATGAGGGCTACAGGTTCTCAATGGACTTTTATGCCAAATATTGACGTTGCACGTGACCCTAGGTGGGGTCGAGTTGGTGAAACTTTTGGAGAAGACCCTTTTATGGTGGGAGAAATGGGTAAAGCTATGATTGAAGGTTTTCAAGGAGACGACTTTAGCAATCCAAATAATGTAATTGCTTGCGCAAAGCATATGATTGCTGGGGCTGAACCACTCAATGGACTTAATATTTCTCCAATGGATGTTTCAGAAAGAACACTTTATGAAATTCATTTGCCTCCCTATAAAAAGGCAATAGACGCTGGCGTTTATTCCATAATGGCAGCGCATAACGAACTTAATGGTATCCCTAGTCATATGCACAAAGGTCTTATGACAGATCTGTTTAGAAATGAATGGGGTTTTGATGGGTTTTATGTGAGTGACTGGTATGATATTAAAAGAATATGGATGTATCACAAAGTGGCAAGAAATTACAAAGAAGCATCATTATTTTCGGTAGCTGCAGGTATGGACATGAACATGCACGGACCCGATTTTTATGATTTTGTTGTTGCTTTAGTCAATGAAAAAAAATTATCAATGGATCGCGTTGATGAGGCATGCTCAAAAATATTATATGCAAAATTTCAACTTGGTTTATTTGAAGATCGATTTGTTGACATCTCCAAAATAGCGGAAAATGTTTTCATTAAGAGTCACTTAGATAAAGCAGAAGAAATAGCTGATAACGCCATTACACTTTTAAAAAACAACAATTTACTTCCCATTAATAATGTAGACCCAAAACAGATATTGGTTACGGGACCTAATGCAAATAACAACACTACTTTGGGTGATTGGCATTTTGAACAGCCTGCACAAAACGTGGTAACCATTTTTGAGGGTATAAAAGAAATTGGAGAAGAACACAGTCATCAAGTTGATTTTTTCGATTCAGGGATTAAGATTAGAAACATTCAAGACTCTAAGATCAAAGCCACTTCTGAGATGTCAGCAAATTATGACCACGTATTTGTTGTTGTTGGCGATAACTCATTAAGATATACTTGGGAAGGCGGAAAAAGCTTTGAAAAGACAGCCGGAGAAAATAAGGCGAGAAGTTTTTTAGGTCTTCCAGGAAAACAACTTGATTTAGTGAAAGCCATTTATGAAAAAAACAAAAATCTGACGGTGGTTTATGTAAGTGGAAAACCGATTAGCGAGCCATGGATAGAAGAGAATATTAAATCAATTATTCATGCATGGGAGCCCGGAAGTATGGGTGGTAAATCTTTGGGTAAAATAGTTTTTGGAATGATTAATCCAAGCGGAAAAATGCCCATTACGACTGCAAGGTCAGTAGGTCAGCTAATAATGGTGTATAACCACAAACCAACAAATTATGTACACAAATATGCTTTTGAGAAAACAAAACCGCTTTACCCATTTGGTTACGGATTAAGTTATACTACATTTTCAATTTCAGCTCCAAAACCATCTAAATATACATGGAACGGAAAGGATTCATTAGAAGTAGAGGCAACTGTTCAAAATACAGGAAATATGGCAGGTACTGAAACGGTGCAATTGTATATAAGAGATAAATTCAGCACTGTTACAAGACCTGTATTGGAATTGAAAGCTTATGACAAAATCTACCTCCAACCAGGAGAATCAAAAAAAGTTACGTTTTCATTAACTGCTGAGGCATTTGCCTATTACAACATTGACATGAAATATCTAGCTGAAAAAGGGGACTTTATCATATATACGGGTAACTCATCTGCTGCTAAAAGTTTGAAGAAAGCGAGAATAAACTTAACCCAAAATATTTATTTCGATGAAAAATAATATGTTTTGTTGGTTATTGTTAATGCTTTTTGGCTTTACCACACAAGCACAAGAAAATAAACCCAAAAACGTACTCTTTATCATTGTTGATGATTTGAGACCTATACTTCCCACTTATGGTGCAAATCAAGTTGTTGCACCAAACATCACTGCTTTCGCTGAAAATGCAGTGCAGTTCAACAATGCTTTTGATAACATACCCACTTGTGGGGCTTCAAGAGCAAGCATACTCACGGGGATAAGACCAACACGTAAATATTTCAAAAAATACACCACTTCCATTAGCAATGACATGCCCGATGCCATTACGTTTCCTGGATTGTTAAAAGACAATGGCTATACCACCATCAGTAATGGTAAGATTTCCCATAACAGGGACGATATGGCACATACGTGGTCAGAGATTTGGCGCCCAAAAGGGAAGTACAACAATCAGGACTACGTTGACCCAAAAACCAGCGAGACACTTGAAAAAGAAGGATTGCCTGGTGTTTACCCTTTTGAAAGACTGGACGTAGCTGATGTAGCTTATAAAGATGGAAAAATTGCGAACAAAGCCGTTAAGGACTTAAAAAAATTAAAAAAATCAGGGAAGCCGTTTCTATTGGCTGTTGGATTCCTAAAACCCCACTTACCTTTTAATGCGCCTAGCAAATATTGGGACTACTATGATGAAGAAGACATCCAACTTCCTATCAACAATACCTTCCCCGAAAATGGACCAAAGTCTGCTGGGAATTGGTATGAAATGACCAAGTATAAAGGGGTTTCAAAAAACACCAATAATGCCTTTAAAAATGCGGCATCATTTACTTTAGACGCAGACTTTGCAAAGCAGCTTATCCACGGGTATTATGCCTGCGTAAGCTACACAGATGCGCAAATAGGCAAGGTGTTGCGTACGCTAGATGAATTGGGATTAAGCGACGATACTATAGTTGTTTTCACCAGTGATCACGGCTTTAGCTTGATGGAACACAACAGGTGGTCCAAGCACAATCTTTTTAATGTCGAAAACAGGGTTCCGTTGATGATACGCGTGCCTGGTTTAACCCAAAAAGCACGTTCAAATAGCTTCGTTGAGTTGATTGATTTATACCCAACCATAGCCGAGCTCGTTGGGCTTGAAGCGCCCGAACGGGTTGAGGGCACCTCATTAGTTCAAAACTTAAAAGATCCTAGCTTGATTTCTAAATCAAAGGGATACGCACGCATTTGGAATGGAGACATGGTTGTCTCTCCCAACTATTTATACGCTGAATGGCGTGGAGAAGAAGGTGGTAATGTATATGATAATATGCTCTACGACCTAAAAGCTGATTCTTTAGAAATGAACAATATTGCAGATCAGCCCAAATACAGAAAACTCGTCGACAGTTTAAGTCAACAAATCAAATTTAAAACAGTTCAATAATATGAAAACTACCATTCACCTTCTACTTTGTGTGTTGATATCCTTTGTTGCCCAAGCGCAGAAAAAGCAACCCAATATTGTTTTTATTATGTCCGATGACCACGCTGTAAGCGCTGTAAGTGCTTATAACGACTGGCTTGCAACACTAGCACCAACACCTAACATTGATCGTATTGCAGATGAGGGCATGCTGATGCACGCCACCTATAACACCAACAGTATTTGTGGTCCCAGTAGGGCTGCGATATTGACTGGAAAATACAGTCACGTTAATGGATTTTTTAAAAATGAAAAAGGAGGTGATTTTGACTCCTCTCAACAAACCTTCCCAAAGCTGTTGCAAAAAGCGGGATATCAAACTGCCGTTATTGGCAAGTGGCACCTAGGCACTGCGCCAACTGGTTTTGACTATTCAAAAGTCATGGTCAATCACGGCGGGCAAGGAACATATTACAACACGGTTTTTGTTGAAAATGGCACAAAGACGATTGAAGAAACTACGCGACATTCTACCGCACAAGTTGCACATGATGCCTTAAAGTGGCTTGATGAAACAAGGGATAAAGACAAGCCTTTTATGCTGATGTATCAGTTTAAAGCTCCACACCGTCCTTGGACACCAAACCCAAAGTTTAAAGATTTATACACAGAAGATTTCCCGCATCACGAAACCTTTAATGATGATTATGAAGGTCGTATAGCTGCCTCCAATAACATGTTGGAGATTGAAAACCACATGAACAGGAAAGACCTTAAGGTTCCAGCGCCTGAGGGATTGACAAAAAGACAACAGGGTCGTTACGAACGCTTTGGGAACAATGGTCAGTTTTGGACACCCCACGATAGCTTGCAAGGTGCTGCTTTGAAAAATTGGAAGTATCAACGCTATATAAAAGACTACTTGCGCTGTGTTGCGGGTGTTGACGAAGCCGTTGGTCAAATGCTAGACTACCTTAAGGCAAACGGATTAGATGAAAACACCATAGTCGTATATACTTCTGACCAAGGCTTTTATTTAGGGGAGCACGGCTGGTTTGACAAACGTTGGATGTATGAGCCTTCGTTCCGCATGCCTTTTATGGTAAAATATCCTAAAAAAATTAAGGCAGGCACGCACAACAAAGAGTTGTTATTGAACATTGATTTTGCACCTACACTATTGGATTTAGCAGGTGTTTCGATACCAAAAGACATTCAAGGAGAGAGCTTCAAAAGACAGCTTTATGGGAAACGATTTAAAGGTAGAGATGCCGTTTATTACCACTATTATGAATATCCATTTTGGCACAAAGTACAGCCGCACTATGGCGTTAGCACGGGTAAGTATAAATTGATACACTACTATTACGACATGGATGAATGGGAGCTTTTTGACTTAGAAAATGACAAAAACGAAATGCAGAATTTATATGGGAAGCCAGGCTATGAAAAAATTACGACGAACCTAAAACAAAAGATAAAATCGCTGCAAAAACAATATAAGGACGATATGTCACTTGAAGAAATGCGCGCCATGACCGACGTGGTGGTGAAGCGCGTTTATAGCGAGCGAAATAACTAAAAAAAGGTATTTCATGCCAAAAGCTGTTGTTGTTTTATCTCTTATATTAAACCTTGTTTTTACATTTAACGCAAGAAGTCAAGACGTAAAAAAAACCAAGGTTTTTTTGCTCGCAGGTCAGTCCAATATGGATGGGCGAGGTGCCGCATCTGGCCTTACAAAAGACGACCTAAAACAATTGGCATTTGCACAGAAACGAATTCATTTTTACTACAAAGGAACGGTCAACAATGGAAAAGAACCTTTAATCATAGACGGGCCTTTGGATGTTACTGATCCATGGCCTTTTGTAAAAGATAAATTTAGACTTAATAAGTCTTTTGGCCCTGAACTGTTTTTTGGCTTAGCCCTTTCGAAAGCCTATCCCAGGGAAAAGTTTTTATTTGTCAAGCGTTCACAAGGTGGCACCTCACTCTATGGGGCATGGAATCCAAACTGGAGCCTTGAAAAAGCAAGGCTTAAAAGTGAGGAGAATAAGCCAAAACTTTTCGAAGATTTTATTGCGACAACTGATGCGCAGCTTTCAAAATTACCCCCCGGAAGTTTTGAAATTATCGGCATGTTATGGGTGCAAGGCGAGTCAGATAGTAGTCCTTTACCATCAAGCACCTATGGACAAAATATCACGGCGCTCATCCAAAAAGTAAGAGCTTATTATGGCGTTCAAGACATGCCCTTCCTTATGTTAGGGGTGGGTAGTAAAAAAGTGGTTGCAGCCATGAGTGAAACAAGTAAAAAAAGTTTAAACGTTTCGCTCATTCGAAAAAGCAATAACCCTAAGGCAAACAACTACACACCCATATACACGCACAATTGGAATGGAAAGCCTGCTGGCCATTATAATTATACAGGCATGAAGAAAATAGGGAATATGTTTTTTGACACCTATCAAAAATATTATGCTAATTTTATAGATAGATGACAAGATTTTCAAGTAGTATCAGTATTGTTTTATTGACGTTTTGTTTCGCCAATGCTCAAAGCAAACAACCCAACATCATCTGGCTTGTTAGTGAAGATCAATCGCCTCAATTCTTTCCCATGTATGGCGACAATACCGTTTCCTTGCCAAACCTTTCACAATTGGCAGAAGACAGTGTCATTTATGATAATATGCATGCAACGACACCTGTTTGTTCACCTGCACGAAGTGCTATTATTACGGGTATGTATCCCACTACCTTGGGTACCCACAACATGCGTACCTACAACGAGGCCCGGAAAGCCAATCAGCCCCAACTAGGCATCCCTAGCTATTCTCCAAAATTCCCTGACTATATCCGCCCTTTTACCGCCTACATGCGAGAAGCTGGATACTATTGTACCAACAGCAATAAACAAGATTATAACTTTAAGATAAGCGACGATGCTTGGGATCAAAGTTGTCGCTACTGTAAGGGTAGGCAAAAGGCAAATATCCACTGGCACAACCGTGCTGCGGGACAACCCTTTTTTGCAGTGTTTAATTTTCAAATTTCACACGAGTCACAAATTTGGGCACAACATAACAACAAACGATATGTAACGCCAGATGAGGTAACTAATATTCCGCCCTATTTTCCAGACGATCCGATCATTAGAGAAGATATGGCCATCAACTACAGCAATTTGGTGCGCATGGATAAAGAGATAGGCGCAATCATTAGCGAATTAAAAGAACAGGGCTTGTATGATAATTCCTATATCTTTTTTTACAGCGATCACGGCGGACCCTTCCCAAGACATAAACGTGCTATTTATGACTCGGGTGTAAAAGTGCCACTCATGATTAAGTTGCCAAAAAATGCTAAAGCTGGCA
>QXZR01000090.1 GCA_009886265.1 Flavobacteriaceae bacterium | reverse complement strand
ATATACATCCGTTGGTATCAATTCTGATTAAATCCATCTTGATTACCCTTTTATACGGCGCACTGATTGCTGTATTAAGACTTTCTGATACGGTTAATGGTTGGGTAGCAAAACGAACTAATCGTTAAGCAATAGCTTATACAAGCTTGATTTTTTATTGACGTTGATTTCCTCAGGCGTACCAGTTGCCAACAAATGACCTCCGTTTATACCCCCTTCGGGTCCTAAATCAATAATGTGATCTGCTTGTTCAATAAGACTGACGTTGTGCTCAATCACAATTAGGGAATGACCACGCTCAATAAGTGCACGAAACGAGCCTACAAGTTTTTTGATATCATGCATATGAAGTCCAGTCGTGGGTTCATCAAAGAGGAAAAGGGTTTTTGTTTTTTGCGCTCCCTTTAACAAGAAAGTAGCGAGTTTGATGCGCTGTGCTTCTCCACCTGAAAGGGTAGAGGAGGATTGCCCCAAAGAAACATAGCCCATGCCCACATCTTGAAGCGGCTGAAGACGGTCGCTGATTTTATTTTGCTGGTACTGCTTAAAAAAAGTAATGGCTTCGTCTATGCTCATGGTCAGCACATCGTGAATGTTCTTGCCTTCAAAATTCACTTCAAGCAATTCCTTTTGAAAGCGTTTTCCAGCGCAGTCGTCACAAATCAAATCAACATCAGCCATAAACTGCATTTCAATCTTTACTGTTCCTTCTCCTTTACAGTTGGGACAACGACCACCATCAACGTTAAAGGAATAGTGTTTGGTTTGATAGCCCCGCTGCTTCGAGAGTGGTTGACTGGCAAAAAGCTTTCTAATCTCATCGTAAGCCTTGATATAGGTTACTGGGTTGGAGCGTGAAGACAATCCAATCGGTTTCTGGCTTATGTATTGAATTTCTTGAAAGGCATCTAGGTCTCCGTCTATACTGCTAAATTCTCCTAGTTTATCGCCATAAATGTCTTTTGCTTTTCTAACAGCAGGCAGCAATATATCTTTTACTAAGGTGCTTTTTCCACTACCAGAAACCCCTGTGACCACAGTTAGCATTTGCAAGGGAAACGAAACGTCTATGTTCTTTAAGTTGTGTTCTCGAGCCCCTTTTATATGAACGAATTTCTTTAGTTTAATTCGCTTCCCTGGAATTTCAATTTGCGCACGTTTGGAAAGGTATTTCCCTGTCCAGGTTTCTGCTTTTAGGATTTCCTGATAAGTGCCTTGGGCTACAATCTCACCCCCAAAAACCCCTGCATCAGGACCCAAATCAATGATTTCATCAGACGCACGCATGATATCATCATCATGTTCTATAACAATTACCGTATTCCCCAAATCACGAAGTCCATATAAAACTTCAATAAGTCTTCTGGTGTCTTTTGGGTGTAAGCCAATACTCGGTTCATCGAGAATATAGAGCGAGCCCACCAAACTACTGCCCAATGAAGTGGCTAGGTTAATGCGTTGTGATTCGCCTCCCGAAAGCGTACTTGCACGGCGGTTAAGGGTTAGGTATCCAAGTCCTACTTGCTGTAGAAACTGAAGCCGGTCTTTGATTTCTACCAATAACCTTCTTGCAATGTGCTGTTGGTGTTTGGTCAATTTTAGGTTTGCTATCGCTTTCGCAAGATTAACGATTGGCTTGTCGACCAAGTCACTCATGCTGTATTTGTCAACACGAACGTATGAAGCTTTCTCGTTCAATCTTTTTCCTTCACAGCTGCCGCATTTTGTTCTGCCTCTGTACCTAGAGAGCATTACTCGATTTTGAATTTTATAGTTTTTGGCTTCAAGCTTGGCAAAAAATTGATTAATCCCTCGGATGCCTTTTGCGCCTTCCCACAAAAGCTTTTTTTGATCGCTGTTAAGCTCAAAATAAGGCTTGTGTACAGGGAAATCATGCTGATAGGCAGCATCTATAAAGTCATTTTTTAAGCGCTGTAAACGCTCACCTTTCCATGGAGCAACAGCACCTTCAAATACAGAAAGGCTGGTATTGGGTATGACCAATTGCTCGTCAATACCAATTAAATCGCCATAACCATCACAAGCTGTACACGCACCAAGTGGATTATTGAAGCTAAACATATGCTCGTTTGGCAGTGTAAACGTAATGCCGTCTAAGGCAAAACGGTTTGAAAAAGATTGATTTTTTCCTTCTAATAAGCTGTGAACAACAACAGTTCCATCTCCTTCGTGAAAGGCCGTCTCAATTGACTCTGCTATTCTATTAAATGCATCTTCGTCATGCTTAACAATAACGCGGTCAACCACCAACTCAATCTTATCTGACTTCTTTGGCTTAAAGTTGTCTATGCGAACCACGGCATCGTTGACAAACAAACGGGCATACCCCTGTTGTTTGTATAGTTCTAGAATACCCTCAAGCGTTCGATTTTTGGTAACCACTAATGGTGCAAGAATCAATAGTTTTGCTCCTTCTTCAAATTTTTTGACGTGCTCCAGTACGTCTTTCACATCGTTTTTTTTGACGACCTTACCAGAAACAGGGGAGTAGGTTACGCCAATGCGGGCAAACAACAACTTGAGGTAATCGTAAATTTCCGTAACGGTACCCACCGTAGATCGCGGGTTGTTGCTAATCACTTTTTGTTCAATGGCAATTGCAGGTGCAATCCCTTTGATTTGCTCGACCTTAGGCTTGTTTAAGCGTCCTAAAAACTGTCTTGCGTAAGAAGATAAGCTCTCCACATAACGCCGCTGACCTTCAGCATAGAGTGTGTCAAATGCGAGGCTTGATTTCCCAGAACCAGACAAACCTGTGATGACCACAAATTTGTGTCTCGGTATTTGCACATCCACGTTTTTGAGGTTGTGCATTTGCGCCCCGATAATTTCTATAGTTGCTTCTTTTTTCAATGCTTTTTAAACAAGCTATAAATATATCAATTCGCTAACGATTTAAAAACGAAGGAGTGTTTTTTACACTGTTAAATATAATTTTTTATATTTGTGTTATAACTATTGCATATAAGACAGACATATACTCAACTAAATTTTAAGATTTTAAACAGAGTTACTTATGTCTATGCTTCCCGATAATATACTTATTCAACAGTATCTGGATGGTGATAACGAATCTTTCGAAATCCTTTTGTCCAAATACAAACAACGTATCTACAGCTTTATCTATTCTAAACTAAGAGATAGAGAAATAGCTGATGATGTTTTTCAAGATACTTTTATCAAAGTAATCCAAACCCTCAAAAAAGGCACCTATAACGAAAAGGGACGTTTTGTTTCTTGGGTGATGCGAATTGCACACAACCTTATCATTGATCACTTCAGGCGTCAACAGCGCATGCCGATGTATGATACCTATGACAGCGAGCAAGATGTTTTTTATCGCTTGTCAGAGCCTTCTAAAAACATTGAAGACATGATTATTGATAGTCAGATTAAAACGGATATCAATGCGCTTATGCTTGAGCTGCCGCAAAACCAGTACGAAGTGCTAAAGATGCGCTTGTATCAAGACATGAGCTTTAAGGAGATTGCTGAAAGAACCAATGTAAGCATCAATACTTCGTTAGGTAGAATGCGATATGGACTTATTAATTTGAGAAAATTAATAGACGAACGAAATTTGACCATGACACAATAAAAGTATAAGCGTGTCGTTATCCAACTAAACAATTTATGGATAAATTTTACACGCTACCCACACATCAAAAAACGCCTAAACCGAGTAAGAAGTCAGTGGCGCTCATTCTTCAATATGCAGCGGCTTACAATCCAGTTAAATTGGCTAAAGGATATGTAGATACAATTGCTAATTAGCGATCGTATTTCTTTAGCACACTTTTTCTGCCAATGGTTTTGGTGATAATATCTTTAGATAAATCCCACCCACGTGCTGGAGAATATTCACGTCCATACCAGATGATTTGAAGGTGTAAGTCATTCCATTTTTCTTTTGGGAATAACCGCTTGGCATCTCTTTCCGTTTGTACAACACTTTTTCCATTCGAAAAACCCCAGCGATACATCAAACGCTGAATATGTGTATCAACTGGAAATGCAGGAACACCAAAAGCCTGTGCCATGACAACACTAGCCGTTTTGTGCCCAACTGCAGGCAACGCCTCAAGTGCTTCAAAACTTTGGGGTACTTTCCCCTCATGTTCATTCAAAATTATGTGTGACAAGCCGTGAATCCCTTTTGATTTCATCGGCGATAAGCCCACGGGCTTTATGATTTCTCTAATTTGATCAACACTCATTTTAATCATATCAGTAGGGTTGTCGGCCTTGGCAAAAAGCTTGGGCGTAATCTTATTTACACGCACATCAGTGCTTTGAGCCGACAACAATACTGCAATGAGCAAGGTATAGGGATCCTTGTGATCTAAAGGAATGGGAATGGTAGGGTATAGCTCCACTAATGTATTTATCGCAAAACTTACCTTATCGGCTTTATTCATTTTTGTATTTTTAACATCTAAAAATAAACAAAATGCTACAAGAAGGAGATCAATTACCTGCTTTTTCAGGTTTAAACCATTTAGGAGAACCCGTTTCACACCAAGATTATGCTGGAAAAAAGCTAATCGTATTCTTTTATCCACGTGCCAATACACCTGGTTGCACGGCTGAAGCCTGTAATTTAAGTGATAATTATGCCACACTTCAAGCCGAAGGTTATGAGTTACTAGGCGTAAGTGCCGATAACGTAAAGAAACAAGCAAGTTTCGCCACCAAGTTTTCATTTCCTTATCCTTTATTGGCCGACGAAGATCACAGTGCTATTAAAGCCTTTGGCGTTTGGGGACCCAAAAAGTTTCAAGGAAGAGAATATGAAGGCATCATCAGGACCACTTTTGTGATTGACGAAAAGGGGACTATAGTACGCGTTATCAACAAGGTTAAAACCAAGGATCACGCTGCTCAAATCCTGGAAGGATAGGACTACTTGCTTCTATAGCCAAATAGTTTTTTGTTTATAATAAGCTTTGAAACACCTTCTGGTAGTTTGTTTTCCCAGCCTTTTTCACCTTTCTTGATTTGTTCTAGAATATCTCTTGAAAATATTTTCATATCCTCGGTATTGTAATCTAGGATATCAACCACTTTGTCGTTGTATTTAAAGAAGTTGTAAAGCTCTTTTAGTCTTGGGTTTACTCTTAGCGTGTTGCTGTCGATTATATTACCTGTTTCTGGATCAATAATGGGGTAGAGGTACACCTTTAGGTTTTTGAAAAATAGTTTTCCAAAAGCCTCAAGAATACCACCACTTAAGTTGCGGTAATATTTTTCATTAAAGATTTCAATAAGGTTGTTAACCCCCATGGTAAGGCGAATTTTCTTCTTGGTATATTCTGAGAAGTACTCAGCTAACCTGTAGTATTCTTTAAAATTGGATATCATTACCGTTTGCCCCAACGAACACAACAGTCTAGCGCGATCCATAAAGTCTTCTTCATCAATGGCGCCTGTGGTCATCAAGTTTGATAGTGTAATCTCAAAAATAACCAGTGAGTTATCTGGATCAGAATTGGGTTCCTTCTCAAATATACTAAGTGATTTTCTATACATATCCACATTGACCTTGGTAACAGGACGAAAACTACCCCTAATGGCAATGATATTTTTCTTGTAAAGTTCTCTGGCAGGAAGTAGGTTGTTCCCATCAGGACCAAACATAACGGCATCTGTCATGCCAAGTCGGACAAGCTCCAAACTCATAACCCTGTTGTCAACTCCTTCAAAAAGAGGTCCCGTAAAATTGATGGTGTCAATCTCAATGGCATCGCGATCTATGTGATCGAAAAGGTATTGAAGCATTTTTTTTGGTCTATCGTTCTGGTAAAAGGCACCGTAAATTAAATTTACGCCAATTACACCAAGCGTAAGCTGTTGCGTTTTAGTATCATTTTCACGAAAACGCACATGGGTGGTAATCATGGAATAAGGTTCGTCGGGTTTGGTTTGAAAGCGTATACCCATCCATCCGTGTCCTTTAAACTTTTTGGCAAAGTCAATGGTCGTAACCGTATTGGCAAATGCAAAAAATAACTTGTCTTCGTTTTTAGACCTGTCAATGCGCTTTTCAAGTAGGCTTATTTCCCAATCCAACATTTTATTTAATCGGGATTCTGACACATACCTGCCATCGTTTTCTCGGCCATAAATGGCATCACTAAAGTCTTTGTCGTAGGCACTCATGGTTTTGGCAATGGTACCTGAGGCGCCACCACACCTAAAAAAATGACGCGCCACTTCTTGACCAGCGCCTATTTCGGCAAAGGTGCCGTAGATGTTGTCATTTAGGTTAATGCGAAGTGCTTTTGCTTCTAACGAAGGGGTGTTTTCAAATGGATGATCTCCTGCAAGTTGGATAGCCATGCAAATAGGTTTTCCCCAAAATTATGAAACTTATCCACAAGGATGCACATCTTTAACGTAATTTTGTGCTGTGGGTTTAAAAGTTTACTTTCTTGGCACCGGTACTTCACAAGGCATACCTATTATTGGTAGCACACATCCCGTTTGTCTGAGCGAAAATCCAAAAGACAAACGACTGCGATCCTCCATTTGGGTGCAGTGGGACGATATGGACATAGTGGTGGATTGTGGTCCTGACTTTAGGCAGCAAATGCTCACAAGCAACTGCCCCAAGGTTGATGCACTCTTATTTACACACGAACACGCCGACCATACTGCTGGACTTGATGACATACGTCCGTTTGCTTTTAAACTTGGTGCCCTTCCCGTTTTTGGTCTTGCACGTGTTATGGAAAATTTATCAAGAAGGTTTGATTACATTTTTAGTGATAAAAACAAATACCCAGGCGCTCCGTCTGTAACCACTACCGCAATTGACCCAAGCAAGCCCTTTGTGGCTGCTTCTAAGACCATAACACCCATAATGGTATCACATTACGGCTTGGAGGTGTTGGGCTTCCGATTTGGCCCCTTTGCGTATATCACGGATATGTTTTCAATGGCAGACACCGAAGCAGAAAAGTTGGCTGGGGTCGAAGTACTTGTTGTCAATGCATTGCGTATAGAGCCACACCCATCACATTTGCACCTAGAGGCAGCCATTGCCTTTGCCCAAAAGATAGGCGCAAAGCAAACGTATTTTACCCATATCAGCCACCGTCTTGGTTTTCACGATGAAGTGCAAGCTTCATTGCCACCAAACATCAACTTGGCCTATGATAATCTAACAATTACCCTTTAGCATGAAGCAAAAAATTATTTTTTACCTGTTGATATTTTCACTCCTTATTAATGTATTCTTGGTTACGGATTATGGTAAACGCCTTGAGTATTCGCAATCAAAAATTGAGTCGCAGTATGAGAAGATTAAAAAACTGCAAGATTCAATTGAACTTATGCAACCCCATAAAGGCCACGATCGGTAACAGTTGAAGGTCATTGAGCTTCGCTCGGCGAGGCTCTCGAGTCGGTCGAAATGACACTTCGACATCCTTCGGCATGGTTCGGGAGCCTCGCCGAGCGAGGCTCAGGGTGCGCTCAGTGCCCGTAATGTGCTGAAGCCACCGCATAGATAAAAGAAAGCCAGAGAATAATTATTCTCTGGCTTATAAGCGAAGCTTGAATGGTGAACGTTGCCCCAAAGTCTTCTTTCTACCAACTTCGCTTTGCTGTATGTTCTTTTTGAATTGCACTCGTATTCAGTTATAAACCTTAACGTTTACAATGATAGCGTGATTGATTAGTTTGGAAGGGATACAATAACATATAGGTTTTTAAGATTTGGCTTTACCAATATACAAAAAATTGGCTATAACTGTTCCTGAAGCCACTGCATAAGGCTGTTCAAATTGTCTTGATTAACGCCGTGCCCTTGAGGATAGGACAGCCATGTTGGGGAATATCCATTTTCTTTTAGTAGTGCAACAGATTGTGCTGCCCAAGCATAGGGAACTACCACATCTTGTTCGCCATGCGACACATATATTGTCTTGTTCAAATTGTCAAAACGTACCAAACGCGGATCTAGATAGCCACTTAATGCAGCAATTGCAGATACGTTAGGGTGTGCCAGACCAACACTATAGCTGAGCATGGCACCTTGACTAAAGCCCAAGAGGGTAATGTTATTGGCGTCCACGTCATTTTTTTCAGTGTAGTACGTGAGAAAAGATGTCACATAATCAATGGCATGTTGGGCTTCTTCTGGGGAAGTCCAGCGTTCCATATTTTCTTCAAAATGGATAGGGAACCAAGCATAACCCATACCCAAAGACAAGGGCGCTTGTAGGGAAACTACGTGGTAATCACTTGGAATCAGCGAAGCAAACGAAAATAAATCCGATTCATTACTGCTGTAGCCATGAAGCATGACCACCAAAGGTGCGTTTGTAATCTTTGATGCTTTGGATAAATATACAAAGGAAGACATGGGCTATTCCGCTAGGTGTACTTTGCTTTGTGCAATAACCCCAAATACCTTTCCTGAAAGTTCTTGATCCATAAACAGGCTATTCTTTGAAGTTGATTTAATAGTTGCTTTGGTAACGGTTTCCTTGCCATCTGGCGTGAAGAGCGACAAATCTGCCATAGCGCCTTCTTGTATGGGGCTAGCAGCTATGCCAAAACGCGCTTTTCCACGTGTCAACAAATCAACAACAACATCAACATCAAATATGGAGAGCAAACAACCAAAACTGTGTTCTAACCCAATAGAACCGTAATGTGCCAAATCCAACTCAACATATTTCAATTCGCTATTCAAGGGTTGGTGGTCTGAAGTAACCATATCTATGGTACCGTCTTTTAATGCTTTCTGTAGCGCCTTGCTGTCGGCCTGCTCACGCAAGGGCGGTAGCAGTTTGGCATTGGCGTTAAAACCTTCTAAGGCCTTGTCCGTAAAAAATAAGTTGTGGATGGAAACACTAGTGCTTATATCAAGACCCGCTTTTTTTGCTTGTTTGATAAGAGGCACTGCATCTTTGGTTGATAGGGTAGGGATGTGTAATTTTCCGTTGGTATAGTTTAAAATATCCAAATCACGTTTGATTTGCATATCCTCAACAACACTTGGTATTCCTGTTAGGCCCAAGGAAGTACTTACAGCACCTTCATGCATCACGCCACCGTTCCCCATGTCTTGGTTAAAGGCAAAGGACTCCACAAGTCCGTCAAAATCGTGGGTGTATTGCAATGCCAGTTTGAGAATGTTAGCGTTGGCAAGTGCGGATTTATGATTGCTAAAACATACGGCTCCTGTTACTTGTAGCTCTCTTAGCGGTGCTAATTTACTTTCGCTTTCGGAAGTGGTAATCCGAGCTTTTGGATAAAGATGCACTGGGCTACCGTTGGCCTGTTCGAGTAAGAAAGCAATGTCTGCTCTGCTATCAGGTTTTGGATCGGTATTGGTATTGAGGGCAATATGTGTAAAGCCACTGCTGGCTGCAACATTAAGTCCGTGCGCTATGGTTTCACGCTCTTCATAGCCTGGCTCTCCAAAAGAAACACTGCTGTCAAACCAGCCTTGTGAGATGTGTAAGTTCTTAAATGAAATTTGTTTTGCATCTGGAAAAGAAAGGCTTTCCCCCATTTTTTGAATGACCCCATCAGCAATATAAATATCTTGAATTGTGTTGTGATGCGGGCTGGATGCATCGAGGATTTTAGCAGCTTTAATTAAGACATTCATTCGCGTCTCCTCAAAATTTATTTATGCAAAGATAGAAAATAGATAACGAACTACTAAAAACCTTCAAAAACACCCAATCCAAACAGCGCATAATCGTATTTAACAGGATCATTAGGGTCCATTTGTCGAAGGCTGTTGTCTAATTCCATCACTGCGACCAAATCGTTCTGCTTTCTTTGCAATAGACCTAAAGAACGTGCTACGTTTCCGGAATGTACGTCCAAAGGACATGACAAAACACGAGTGGGAATGTTTTTCCATATCCCCAAATCAACCCCTGCGGCATCAGATCTTACCATCCACCTCAAAAACATATGCAACCGCTTGGCTGCAGATTTCTTAGCCGGATTGGCAACGTGCTTGGTGGTGCGCTTGAGGTGTGGTACTGCAAAAAACAATTTGTGAAAGTTAGCTAACACTGCATGCATATTGACTGCCTCAGCTTTGGGTGTGAACAGCACTTCCAATCCATCGTATTCCTTATATAATTGTTGTAGACGTGTTACAAAAAAAGCAACGTCTTCTCGTTGAAAAGTACGGTGCACAAAGCCATCGAAAACGCCTAAATCATCTTTGGTATGATTTAAGATAAAATCGTGGGGGGCACTGTCCATACGCTTCATTAGGGAACGGGCGTTGGTCATGATGCTTTTGCGATTTCCCCACGCAATGGTTGCTGAGAAGAAGGCAGCTATTTCAATATCTTCCTTTTTTGAAAAGCTATGGGGTATGGCAATGGGGTCGTCGTTGATAAAAGCAAGGGTATTGTATTGCTGTACCTTTTCGTCAAGAAAGGATTTAAGTTCCGTTGCGTTTAGCTCCATTGTCCGTCAACAAGGGTTAACATACGGTCGGCGCGGGCTGCCAATACTTTGTTGTGCGTGACTAAAATGATACTTGCAGCAAATGTTTTTCGCAAATCAAAAAACATATCGTGGAGTTGGGCTGCAGCTACCTCATCTAAATTACCACTAGGTTCGTCTGCAAGCAGCAGGCTAGGACTATTAATGAGTGCTCTGGCAACCGCAACACGTTGCTGCTCACCACCCGAAAGCATGGTGGGTTTGTGTTTGGCTCTCTCTACCAGTCCAAAATAATCAAGGAGTTCAAGAGCACGTTTACTGGCTTCTTTTTGATTTTCTCCTTTAATTAATGCCGGTATGCAGATGTTTTCAATAGCCGAAAATTCTGGTAATAATTGGTGGGATTGAAAAACAAACCCAAGCGTACTGTTTCGGAATGTAGACAAAGCACTGTCTGAGAGTGATAACATGTCTGTTCCGTCAATAGTAAAACGTGTTTCCGGATTCTTATCTGGTTTGTCGAGCGTTCCCAGTATCTGTAGCAAGGTAGTTTTGCCTGCTCCTGATGGTCCAACGATTGAAACAATTTCAGCGGGTTTGAGCGAAAAAGAAATGTCTTTTAGTATCGCTGTATCGTCAAAGGTCTTAAAAATGTGATGCGCCTCAATCATGTTGTGCAAAGTAACTATTTTTTGATTTTTATAGGCTTACCAAATCAATAAATGTTTGCCTATGACCTGAGATAATTTTTCTTTAAATTTGAAAAAATCTTTATTTATGGCGAAAGCCACACTTGCTGGAGGATGTTTTTGGTGCACAGAAACCTTATTTGCACGTCTTGATGGCGTTCTAGAGGTTGTTTCTGGATATACAGATGGGCATATTAAAAACCCAGCATATCGGGAGGTCTGCACAGGCAGAACGGGTCATGCCGAATGTATTCAACTGGAATACAACCCAGAAAAAATTTCGTTTGTGTCACTTCTTGAAGTTTTTTTTGACACCCACGACCCAACTACGCTAAACCGACAGGGTGCGGATGTAGGGACACAATATCGTTCTGGAATCTATTACCACGATGAAACGCAAAAAACAGCGGCAGAGGCACTAATTGATGCCCTTGCAAAAGAAAAGAAGTTTAACGACCCTATAGTAACTGAAATAAAAGCTTTTGATGTCTTTTATCCAGCAGAAGTGGAGCACAAAGATTATTATAACCTAAACAGCAATCAACCCTATTGCGCAGCCGTAATTTCACCTAAAGTGCAGAAGTTATTACGGAAACACGCATCTAAACTAAAATAATATGAAGTATCAATCCAAGGATGTTTACAATACAGAAATGACAGCTGCTGTTAAGGAGCATTACTACGATGTGTTGTCAAACCTTGGTGAAAATCCCGAAAGGGAAGGGCTAAAGGATACGCCAGAGCGCGCAGCCAAAGCCATGCAGTTTTTGACACAGGGTTATGATATGGACCCCGTTGCTATACTTGAAAAGGCAAAGTTTGCCGAATCTTATAACGAGATGGTGTTGGTAAAAGATATCGAAGTTTATTCGTTGTGTGAACACCACATACTACCCTTTTTTGGTAAGGCGCATATTGCCTACATACCCAACGGGCATATTGTTGGTTTGAGTAAAATACCTAGAGTAGTTGATGTTTTTGCCCGTCGTCTACAGGTGCAAGAGCGTTTGACAGAGCAAATCATGAATTGCATCAATGACACCCTGCAACCAAAAGGAGTTGCTATTGTTATTGAAGCAGCGCATATGTGTATGATGATGCGAGGCGTTCAAAAACAAAACTCCATGACAACTACATCAGGATTTTTAGGTGCATTCGAAGCCATGGAAACACGAAATGAGTTTCTCAAACTTATACAAGGATAATATTCCTAGAATCGTTTGTTAAAAAACAAGCTAAAGTTTATGCCTAAGTCATCTGCGTAATAGCGCATTCTATTTAAGTAATCTCTGTAGGATTCATTAAGCAGGTTGTTTACCCTTAAACCTATTTTGGTTTTTTCGTTGAGGTTTATACTTGATTTAAGGTGTAATAAGTGGTAGGCCGATGGTGGTGTGCTTAAATCCAACAGCACAAAAGCGTCTGTTCGTGGGATATACAAATCGAAATTATTGTCGGGGAATTGATTTTGCCTTGAAACATATTCACTTTCAAGTGTAAGTTCCAGGTCTTTGTATTTAGCCACATGTAAAGTGACTTCATTTTTTATACTCAAAGGAGGTATGTCAATTAAGGCTTTGTTTGAAATCTTTTCAAAACCTTTGGTAACTGAAATCTTCTGATTAAAGCTTAGATTTTCGCTGATATCAAGATTTAAATCGTAGTCAAACCCATACAGCACCGCATCGTTTTGCTTGTATTCCCACACAGGAAAAGTACCTCTGATGGTCGCTCTAGAACCGGTAGGAATAATGTATATGAAATTTTCAATATCGTTTAAGTAAGGGCTAAAAGACGCTTGAAGTTTATTGATTTTGTATTTGTATGAGAGTTGAATTTTGCGGCCTATTTCTGAGCGTAGACTCAAATCACCAATTTCAATACGAGCTGCGGCGTGGTGCAGTCCTTCGCTAAACAGTTCTGATGGATTTGGGTTTCTGGCCAACAATGCATAATTAATATATAAATCATGGTGTCCGCCAAGTGAAAAATAACTTCCTACGCTAAATGAAAGGTTCCCAAAATTAAACTTAGGGTTCGCAAGGATTTGACTACTGACCTCTCTTATTGTGATATCGGCATACAATTCGTCATAATTACGTGCTTCCCAAAGCGATTTTCTGTAATATTTATACGCATCAATGTGGGTGTGGTCATATCGAAAGCCCAACTCAAACAAAAAGTTCTCTTTGACAGCGAGGTTTCCTATGGCATAAGCCGTTAGGTCGTATTTGGTATAATCGGGTATAATCCTTCTTATGCCCGTTTCAGGATTGGCGAAATTTTCTTGGAATTTGGATTCCAAACCAAATTTGGTATTGAGTTTAGATGAAATATTAGAAGTCAATTTGAGATTAATCACATGTGTGTCTAATTTTAAATCAATTGAAGGTTTTTTATTGGTACTGCTGCGTCTTATGTCATACTCAAACCTTCTGTTTAATTGGTAATTATAACTGATGTCAAGCTTGCCCAGTTTGGCGAGATTTGTGTAGAAATCAATTTTCGCAACGTGGTGTTGCACCTCTTGTTTGGGCGCATTAATAGCATAGGTAAATTCTGATATTATTAGCGGGACAGGACTGTTAATCCCACGGTATTGATCTTCTCCTGTATGTAAGTGCGAAGCTTTGAGTATCCCAACATTTTTATTGAAAAATGAATAATAGAATTCGATACCGGAATTGACGTTGTTCTTACCCGTTCTTAACGAAACATTATTTTCTCCGTAGCCTGTATTGCTTAAGTTGTAGTCTGGCGTTTCGAAATCACCAAACTTTTTTATTGTCCAGTTTAGGTTGGCAAACCAATCGTTATTAAACCTATTTTCAAATTTACTCGCCAGTGAGCCGCCGCGTCCATTTGACGAAGCCGTAAACAGCGTTTTTCCAGAAAAGCCAACAGATTCACGCACCGCTTTGGGTAGGGTGACCACGACACCTCCTAAGGAATTTCCACTGTATTCCAGCTTGTCAGCTCCTGTAAGGACAAATATTTGGTCAACTGAGTTGATGTCCAAACTGGGTTCGTGCTCAACGCCCCATTCTTGATCTTCAATGCGAACGCCATTGTTGATAACCGCTACGCGACTGCTGTGCAAGCCGTGAATGACAGGTTTTGATATGGTGTTGCCGGTATTTAGTGTAGATACGCCGTTTATGTGTTTAAGCACTTCTCCGAAAGGCAAACTAGATAAATCTTCCAGATCTCTATTGGTCAGGATGGTTTTATTAAGCGCTTTGGTGATTTTATTAAACTTATCATACACCACAACCTCTTCAAGCTCCTCTATTTTTTCTTGCGAAAAAGCAGAAAAGCAGCTAAGGAATGAAATACAAAATAAATAAAATGGCGCAACAATAAATTTTAGTATTGCGCCATTTTTTAAAAGTCTCATCGGGGGAAGTTAAACTATTGTACTACAACATCAAACGTAGCCTCGATGTCCGTGTCTCCACCAACTTCAGCTAAAGTGCCGTCGTTTGGTTTTGTTGGCTCGTGACGTAGTGTGAATGTTACGGTTCCGCTTCCTGCAGCAACTGTTGTTAAATCGAAAGTGGTGCCCAATGGCATGTCGTTAGTGTCGGTATTCAAATTATCGATAACAACGTCAGAAAGACCGCTAAGCGTAAAAACAAACTGATGTTCATCACTTTCTTCATTCACTTCTTCAGTAATGTCTTCAGCTGGAGATTCAAGTTCATTTAATAATTCAATGGCACCTGAATAAACCGTGTTGGCAGCCAACGAACCTGATACTGTTAGTACTGGACTGTTTGGTCCATCACCATCATCATCAAATGATTTTAATACAATAGCTGTACCGCTAGCTGGTGTAAGTGTTACCGTTAAGGTGGTAATTACTTCTTCTTCGTTAACGGGTTCTGGTGTTTTATCGTCATCTTTATCACAAGATGCAGTAACAAATAACAATGCCATAGAGGCATAAAAAAATACTTTTTTCATTTTTATAAATTTAATTGATTAATAAGGGTAAATAGACGGAAGTGTGGTCTACTTGGGGGGTGCCCTCAATAATTTACAACTAAATTTATTTTTAAAAACAGCTTGCGAGAGTGCATATGACTCAAAAGAAAAATTAAATACAGCAACTGCAAACCCATCAAAAAGGGATAGTGAGTTTAACTCAAAAAAGTAATCCGACAATTCACATGAGGTGTCAATTGCGTGTAAGTGCAATTTACTGTCGTCACAAACAGGGTGATCGTGATGCGCAAATATATGTGTATGCTGCGCTAGGGTAGGGAGAAATAAAAACCCAACCAGAAGTAAGCGAACAAATATATTATTGTGCATCTTATTTTGAATTAAACAGAAAACTCAAACCCATTCGGCTAAGCATCTTCTTTTCAAAGTTCCAAAAAAACTTGAATTGACCAAATATAAACCCAAAAAATACAAGCAGCACCTGATAAATGGGAAAAATTAAAAGAATTCTTGCTGGCCAATACACCCATGCAGAAAAATTATCTGCGGTGATTCCTAAAAAACTAGTCACAGGAGTTGCTAATCGTGCAGCTGATGAACCTGTCACCGCAAACACAATAAGTATCATGACCAATTGGAAATTGGAATAAATGCCCCAACGTTCTTTTAGGCGTTTCATTAACCGAGTAAGTCCTTAATTTGTTGTGCTAGCTCTGTACCTATGCGATCTTGTGCTTCGTTTGTAGCAGCACCAATGTGCGGTGTTAACGAAATACTTGGATGCATCAAGAGTTTTACGGCAGGCGTAGGCTCATTCACAAAAGTATCAAGGGCAGCAAAACTCAGTTGCTTGCTTTCAAGAGCATTGACCAATGCTTGTTCGTCTACAACACCTCCACGTGCAGCATTTATCAAACCAGCCCCTTTTTTCATCTTAGCCATTTCGGCTGCGCCTATGGTCGGTTTGTCTTGTGCGGGTACGTGCAGCGTAACAAAGTCAGACTGCGCCAATACGTCGTCAAAAGAACGTGTTTTGATATTTATATCTACAGACTGTCCGTTGAAGAAGTCAACAGCAACAGTAGCTTCGTCCATAAATGGATCATAAGCAGCAACGTCCATACCCAAACCTAGAGCAATCTTTGCAGTAGCTTGTCCAATACGACCAAAGCCAATAACACCCAGCGTCTTGCCTCTTAGTTCAGTTCCACCAGCATAGGCCTTTTTTAAGGCTTTAAACTTGGTTTCTCCATCGAGAGGCATATTACGATTGCTATCATACAAAAAGCGTACAGCGCCAAATAAATGGGCAAATACCAATTCAGCTACTGACGAAGAAGAGGCAGCAGGCGTATTGATTACATGCAATCCTTTTTCACGCGCATAGGCAACGTCAATATTGTCCATACCAACACCACCACGACCTATTAGCTTTAGCCCTGGGCAGGCATCAATCAGTTCTTTGCGAACGGTTGTGGCACTGCGAACCAATATGCCTGCAATGTTATTTTCGTTGATATAGTTGACAAGCTGCTCTTGCGCTACGTTAGTTGTTGTCAGCGTAAAGCCAAAATCAGCTAATGCGTCTACTCCAGATTGGGAAATCCCATCGTTTGCGTGAATGTTCATATGTTGTATTATGCGTTTTGTTCTAAAGTTTTCATTACGTCTACCAATACTTGCACGGACTCAATTGGCAGGGCGTTGTACATGGATGCACGGTAGCCACCAACAGAGCGGTGTCCGTTAATTCCGTTGAGGCCAGCTTCTTTGGCCATGGCCTCAAAGCTTTCTTTTTGTGACGCGTCGTTTAGCGTGAAAGTTGCATTCATGGTACTTCGGTCTTCTGTGGCTGCAAAACCATCAAATAGGGGATTGCGGTCTATTTCACCATACATCAATGCTGCTTTGGCGTCGTTTTCTTTTTCGATAGCTGCAATGCCGCCTTTGTCTTTTAACCATTGTAGGGTCAGCATGGAAGTATAAACAGCAAACACAGGTGGTGTGTTAAACATGCTGTCTTTGTCAGCGTGAATTTTGTAGTCTAACATGGAAGGAACCTGTCTAGAAACCTTTCCAAGGGCATCTTCTTTTGCAACAACGAGTGTAGCTCCGGCAGGGCCCATATTTTTTTGTGCGCCAGCATATAGTAAATCAAATTTGCTAAAGTCTAAGGAGCGAGAGAATATATCAGATGAGGAATCCGAAATTAGCGGCACATTTGATTCAGGCAAGGCTTTGTACTGCGTTCCAAAAATGGTGTTGTTGGTTGTGATGTGCAGATAATCTAAGTCTGAAGGGATGTCAAATCCTTTTGGTATATAATTAAAATTGGCATCTTTTGAAGATGATAACTCAACTACTTCACCCAACAGCTTGGCTTCCTTAATGGCTTTTGTAGACCAAGTACCGGTATTGGCATAACCCGCTTTGGTTTCAAGAAAGTTATTGGCAACATTTAAAAACTGCTGACTGGCGCCACCCTGAAGAAACATGGCTTTATAACCCTTACCTTCTAACCCTAATAATTCGAGTGCAAGCGAAGTTGCCTTCTCCATGATTTCGATAAAAGCTGGGCTTCGGTGAGATATTTCTATTAAGGATAGTCCTGAATTGTCTAGTTCGACAACTGCTTGGGCCGCTTTTTGCATCACTTCTTGTGGGAGGATACAAGGACCAGCACTAAAGTTGTGCTTTTTCATTTTCAAATTAATTTGAGGGCAAAGTAACAAAAACGTCTGCTGTTACACACCTTTTTTAATGTTACTTTTTCAACAAAAAAGCCATGGTATCAACATGGTCGGCGTAATCTCCCAGTTTTGGATACTGTGTTTGGCCAAAAGGGAATGCATTTTCCACACTATTACTGACCACACATTGAATCTGTTTTTCTTGATCGTTTAAACGCTTTTTTACCGCTTTTAAATCTGTATAAGTACTGTAATGCACACAGGCAATGGGGGAATTTAACCCTTCATCTTTTTTAAACATCATAAAACCATTTTCCAATAATTCTTGCTCTTGCATCAAATAAACTGCTTTGTTGTAGTCGTAATTGTTGGCGTAAGCATTGTGTTGAATAAGTTCTTTGTGTTCATAAAGTGCCAAAAACAATTCATTAAAATCATAGCCACCTGGTACCATAAGGTGTGAAACACTGCGGCAACCCAATCCAAAATACTGCATCATGTCTTGACATAAGGCAGCCAAATCTTCTTGGGTCTCATTGCCGTCCAGCACGGCAATACCGTTTCTTGTCTTTCGGATGATGTGTGGCTTCTTTTTAAAATAATATTCAAAATACCGAGCTGTGTTGTTGCTTCCTGTGGCAATAACCTTATCATAAGCATCGAGCTTTCCCTTTGTAAAATGAACCTTATCTTTCCAATCGGGCATAACAGAAGTAAGAAAATCTACGACCAAAGGGAGTAGCAAGGTGTCATTTGATGAAAGTTTTGCCTCAATACTACAGCCGCTAGCGAGCCCACAAATAACGTCGTGTAGGCCAACCAATGGGATGTTACCTGCCAATACCAAGGCCAGTCGCGTTGCCTTATGCGGCTCTGGATAGGTGACTAGCCAGTCAGTAATGTCTTTTTCGTTTAGGGTTTGTCCCCAGACAGACATGCAAAAGTCAAGATTTTCTTTTGTAAACCATTTGTTTTGATTGGAGGCGCTAACAAGTGCATTATCAAGCTTTTCAATCCAACCATCGGTTCTTTTGTTTTTGGAAGTATAATCGTTTAGGAGATCGCCCAAGGCAGAAAAAGCCTGAATACTTTGTGTATGTTTTGTCATGGTTTGGTTTAGAGTGTTTATGACCCTATTTTTGCAAAGTTAAAGAATTGCTATGGCTATTATCATTACAGACGAATGTATTAATTGTGGGGCTTGCGAACCCGAATGCCCAAATACGGCTATTTACGAAGGCGCTTTTGATTGGAAATACGGAGACGGTACCTCATTGAGTGGTGACGTAGTGCTTCCCAACGGCAATGCTGTGAATGCAGAAAACTTGCAAGAACCTATCTCGGATGAGGTTTATTTTATTGTTCCTGATAAATGCACCGAGTGTAAGGGCTTTCACGACGAGCCACAGTGTGCTGCCGTATGTCCTGTTGATTGCTGTGTTCCAGATGAAGACCATGTAGAAACAGAGGAAGTACTTTTAGGCAAGCAACGCTTTATGCACCCAGACTAATATGAAAGCAGGAATCGTAGGCCTACCAAACGTGGGCAAATCAACCTTATTTAATTGTTTGTCTAGTGCCAAAGCACAGAGTGCAAACTTTCCTTTTTGTACCATCGAACCCAACATAGGTGTGGTTAATGTTCCAGACCCAAGACTAAACCGTCTGGAAACACTGGTTAATCCCGAAAAAGTTATTCCTGCTACGGTAGAGATTGTCGATATCGCTGGATTGGTAAAAGGCGCCAGCAAAGGCGAAGGCCTCGGTAATCAGTTTTTGGCCAATATCAGGGAAACCGATGCCATTATTCATGTATTGCGTTGTTTTGACAATGACAATATTGTGCACGTAGACGGCTCTGTTGACCCAATACGTGACAAAGAAACCATAGATATAGAATTGCAGCTAAAAGACCTTGAAGCTGTTGAAAAACGCTTGGAAAAGGTCAGACGTGCCGCCCGCACGGGCGATAAAGATGCACAAAAAGAATTGACAGTTCTGGAAGTCTTGCACAAATCGCTCGAAGCAGCCGTATCAGTGCGTGCTATTGAACTAAGCGATGACGACCGATTGACCTTTGTAAAACCCTTACAACTTATTACAGATAAGCCTGTCTTGTATGTGTGTAATGTGGACGAAAGCGCCGCCGCCACTGGAAACGATTATGTCAACCAGGTTAAAACGACTGTTGCAGATGAACATGCGCAGGTATTGGTGTTGGCAGTTGCTACAGAAGCAGACATAAACGAATTGGAGACTTACGAAGAGCGCCAATTGTTTTTAGAGGATTTAGGTTTGGATGAGCCCGGTGCTGCCAAATTGATTCGCTCGGCTTACAAACTACTAAACCTAGAGACCTATTTCACTGCTGGTGAAAAAGAGGTGCGAGCATGGACCATTCCTGCTGGGGCTACAGCACCTCAAGCTGCAGGTGTCATACACACCGACTTCGAAAAAGGCTTTATTCGTGCTGAAGTGATTTCATATGCCGATTATGACGGCTATGGTTCAGAACAAAAAGTCAAAGAAGCAGGTAAGGTTAGGGTAGAGGGCAAGGACTATATCGTCCAAGATGGAGATGTGATGCATTTCCGCTTTAATGTTTGACAACTTCAAATCATGCGTATTAATAAAAATCATCTTCGAATTTTAATAT
>QXZR01000009.1 GCA_009886265.1 Flavobacteriaceae bacterium | reverse complement strand
AAGAGGCATTACAGAAAAACGGTAAAGACACAGCAGACATAGATTTGTTTATCCCACATCAAGCGAATTTGCGCATTGCGCAATTTGTGCAAAAGAAGTTTGGCCTGCGTGACGATCAAGTCTATAACAACATCATGCGCTATGGTAATACCACCGCCGCATCTATTCCAATAGCCATGTCTGAAGCATGGGCTGAGGGTAAAATAAAGGAAGATGATACGGTGCTACTTGCCGCTTTTGGAAGTGGATTTACTTGGGGAAGTGCGCTGATACATTGGTAGTCCAATTCCCGAAATCCATAACAATAGCGCTGAAATAGCCCCGTTTAGGGCTAACACAAAAAAGCCAAAATCAAAGCCAAATGTAGTTTTGCAAAATGCGGTAATGCCATAGGTTATTATGGGTGCGGCAATGCATATGTAAGGGGCTAACGCATCCCTTATTTGTAGCTTTGAAAAGATGCCCAAAAGAAATAAGCCCAACAGTGGTCCATACGTATAACCAGCAAAAAGCAGTAATTGGGCAATCACACTTTCGTCTCGAATGATATAATAGAAAAGTACAATACACAACCATAAGACAACGGCCATTGTAAAGTGGATTTTTTTTCGTTGTTTAATTCCTTTTTCTCCCGATTCAATTCCCCATAAATCAATGCTTGCACTTGTCGCAAGTGATGTCATGGAACTGTCGGCACTGCTAAAAGCCGCCGCAATAAGCCCAAAAACAAACGCATAGGCAACCACTGCTCCAAGACCTGATTGCGTAGCTATCATGGGAAAAAGATCATCCCCCGCTGCTGCTATTCCTTTAGATTGCGCATAGGCACTTAACAACACGCCAAGGATTAAAAACAATACCGTCACCACAACCAATGCGATGGTAAACCAAAACATATTTTTTTGTGCATCTTTTAGCGAGCGACAACTCAAATTCTTTTGCATCATTTCTTGATCAAGCCCTGTCATGGCAAACGCAATAAGCGCACCAGCAAAAAACTGCTTCACAAAATGCTGACCGCTGCTCCAGTCTTTCCAAAAAAACAGTTGCGTGTTTGGTTGTGACTGCCACCACGTCCATAAGGATTGGGTGTCTAGCTGCAGCTCAAAAAACAACACATAGGCAGTAATTCCCAAGGCAATTAGCATGCAAAGTGTTTGGGCTGTATCCGTATAAATGATGGTTTTGATACCCGATTTTTTGGTATATAGCCATATGCCGACTAGGGCTATAGCTGCACTTGCCCAGAAGGGAACATTAAGTCCATCTAAAGCAATCCAATGCAAAACTTTTAACAACAAAAAAAGCCGAAAGCTAGTGCCGGTTAATCTCGATAAAACAAAAAAAGCAGCTCCCGTTTTATAGCTTTTTTCACCAAACCGATGTTGTAAATAGGTGTAAATGCTGACCACATTCCATTTGTAATAAAGCGGTAATAAAACAGTACCGATGCATAAATAACCCAACGCATAGCCCAATACCATTTGCACATAACCCAGTTGGGTGCTTTCCACCCATCCAGGAACCGAAATAAAGGTAACACCCGAAAGCGTTGCTCCGATCATTCCAAACGCAACCAGATACCAAGGTGCCTTTTTGTCAGCAGCAAAAAAAGTAGTGTTGTTATTGCTGTTGCCCGCCAAATAAGAGATGCCGTAGAGCACAGCAAAATATATCAAAAGACAAAATATCAGCACTTGGGCGGTCATCGCTTTTTTTGTCAAATATAACGTATGTGACTATTGTTTAAATAGTGTATTTTTGAATCATGGAAATTCCGTCTTCTTTAGTTCAGAAAGCAGTAGATGAAATTGCACAACTTCCAGGTATAGGTAGACGGTCTGCACTTCGAATCGTGCTTCATTTGTTACGTCAACCCAAAGATTTTAGCGCCCGTCTTTCTGGTGCCATCGCAACATTACGCGAGCAAATACGTTATTGTAATACGTGCCACAATATTTCGGATGCGGAACAATGTAATATTTGCGCAAGTCCAATGCGCGAGCGTAATATTATTTGTGTAGTGGAAGATATTCGGGATGTTATGGCCATAGAGTCTACAGGTCAATTCAAAGGTTTATACCATGTGTTGGGTGGTAAAATTGCGCCTATGGAAGGCGTAGGGCCACAACAACTTACGATAGATGCTTTGATAACCCGAGTAGAACAAGAGAATATTGATGAAATCATATTTGCATTGAGTAGTACCATGGAAGGCGATACAACAAACTATTATATTTTTAAAAAGCTAAGTGCATTTGAATTGCGCTTCTCTGCTATTTCACGGGGTATTGGCGTTGGTGACGAACTTGAATATGCCGATGAATTGACACTTGGGAGAAGTATCAGTCAGCGAATTCCTTTTGAAATCTCCATGAAAAGCTAAGCATGCAGTTATCCGTTGTTATCTTAAATTACAATGTAAAATACTTCATTGACGTATGCCTACAGAGTGTTTTGGCTGCAACCCAAGATTTGGATGCGGAGGTTATTTTGGTGGACAACGCTTCTGTCGATGGAAGTGTTCAATGGATCTCACAACAATTTCCACAAGTCAAACAAATTAATAACAAAGAGAATGTTGGATTTCCAAAAGGAAATAACATTGGTGTAGCCCAGGCCAAAGGGGAATTTTTATGTATTCTTAACCCCGATACCATAGTTGCGGAGGATACCTTTGCGAATGCGATATCCTTTATGGAAAATAACAAGCAAGTGGCCATCATGGGCCCTAAGCTTATTGATGGCTCAGGTACTTTTTTAAAGGAATCTAAACGAGGTGTCCCAACACCAGGGGTGGCTTTTTCTAAAGTTTCAGGACTCTACAAGATTGCACCCAGATTATTCGGTAAATATTATAACCTACGCCTTTCAAAAGATAAATCAGGGCCTACAGATATATTGGTCGGCGCTTTTATGTTTATGCCCACCGAGCATTATCGTGAGCTCAACGGCTTTGATGAGGCTTGCTTTATGTATTCTGACGATATTGATTTGAGCTATAGGTCATTGCAGTTGGGACAACAAAATTACTACAATGCCGACATTACGGCCATCCACTTTAAGGGTGAAAGCACCCCTAAAGATTTTGCCTACCAGCTTATGTTCCGTGAGGCCATGAATTATTTTTATAATAAGCATTTTCATGTTTCAAACTTGGTAAAGATTTGGATTAAGGCAGCAACCAACGTCTTTAGCTTTTTAAAGCGCATAAGAGGATCAAAATCGATCAATAGTAAACAACAGCCTCATTGTTATTGGCTTATATCAGATGAGTTGGATTTAAAAATAGGGGTAAACAAAAACGTTTTGTTTATGCACACGTCTGGTATAGATGGCGTTTTAGAACATAGAAACCGCCACACGGAAATTATTTTTGACCCTGAAACCATTTCATTCAAATCTTGCATTGATTTTATGTCAAAGCACGGCAAAGGATTTACGTATAAATTTTTGAACTCCGACAAAAGCCACGCCGTGGGAAGCATATCTAGTAATGCCAAGGGAGAAGTACTAGTTATGTCATAGCGAAAGCCACGATTAATTTGTACTTTTGAAAAAAAATTAAAATGCCCATTTATCAGCTTGTTTTACCCGCTATGGGTGAAAGTGTTTCTGAAGCTACCATTACACAGTGGTTAAAGAAAGTAGGCGACACTGTTGCTGCTGATGAAGCCGTAGTAGAGGTGGCAACCGATAAAGTTGATTCTGAAGTTGCTAGTGAGTACGCAGGCACCATAAAAGAAATTCTGCATCCTGTTAATGCTGTTGTTGGTGTTGATGCACCCTTAGCCGTAATCGAAACAGAGGAGGCGGTTGCACAAGATGTGACTCCAGTAGCTGCTCCAAAGGCAGTTCCTGCTCCAGCAGTACCAGCACCCAAAGCGCCTGAAAAAGTGGTGGATACTCCTCAGCAATACATGGATCAAGCGCAAGACTTGGTAAAGCCTGTTAATCCCGTTGTTGCAGGAGAAAAGCGATTTTACTCGCCACTTGTAAAAAACATTGCCAAAGAAGAAAATATTTCAGCACAAGAATTGGCCACCGTTCCAGGTAGTGGGAAAGATGGCCGTGTGACCAAAGGCGATATTTTGGCCTTTTTAAAAAACAGAAAAGCACCTGTTGCAGCAAGTGCTCATCCCAGGGTTGCTGCTTCACCAAGCACTACAACTACAGCTACCACACCTCCTGTGTCTTTCTCAAAAAGCCCTACAGATGAGGTTGTGTCCATGACACGTATGGAGCAAATGATTTCTGACCACATGATGCACAGCCTTAAAACTTCGGCTCATGTTCAGTCGTTTATTGAAATAGACGTGACCAAGCTCTGGAATTGGCGTGAAAAAGTAAAACATCAATTTGTAAAGCAGCACGGAGTTAAACTAACCTTTACGCCCATATTCTTGCATCTGGTTGCACAAGTACTTCCTGAATTCCCATTGTTAAATGCTGCCCTAGACGGAACAAGTATCATAAAGAAAAAAGACATAAACCTCGGAATGGCAACGGCTTTACCAGATGGTAATTTAATTGTTCCTGTCATCAAACAGGCCGATACACTTAGTCTTATTGGGCTGGCTAAGAAAGTACACGAGCTGGCTTCAAACGCACGTAACAATGCACTAAACCCAGACGATGTGCAAGGAGGTACCTATACGGTAACCAATGTAGGTATGTTTGGCAGCCTTACGGGAACGCCCATCATCAACCAACCACAACTTGCTATTTTGGCATTAGGTGCTATTCGCAAGGTTGCTGCTGTGTTGGAAACAGAAAATGGCGATGTTATTGCCATACGCCAGCAAATGGTGGTGTCGCATAGCTACGACCACCGCATCATCAATGGTGCCATGGGAGGCATGTTTCTCTTGCGCCTAAAGCAGCGTATTGAAAACTGGGACGAATCTCAAACAATTTAATATGGAACTTTCGCTAACACGCCCTTTGTGTTTTTTTGATTTAGAGACAACAGGAGTCAATGTCGCAAAAGACAGGGTAGTGGAAATATCCATCCTAAAGATTTTTCCAAATGGCAATAAAGAATCCAAAACATGGTTGGTAAATCCAGAAATGCCTATTCCACCACAAACTACAGCCGTTCACGGAATTACTGATGAAAAAGTAGCAAACGAGCCCACGTTCAAACAGTTGAGTAAAGATATTTATAGCATGATAAAGGGATCAGATTTGGCAGGATTTAATTCCGACCGCTTTGATATCCCATTACTGGCGGAAGAGATGTTACGTGCTGAAATTGATGTGGATTTTAAAAAGCATTTAACGGTAGATGTGCAAACCATTTTTCATAAAATGGAAAAGCGAAACCTATCAGCTGCATATAAATTCTATTGCGGAAAAGATTTAGACAATGCCCACAGTGCTGAGGCCGATACCAATGCAACGTATGAAGTGTTGAAATCTCAAATTGAAAAATACGACGAACTCGAAAATGATGTTTCCATACTAAGTGCCTTCTCTACACGAAGAAAAAGCGTTGATTTTGCAGGCTTTGTTATCGTAGATGAGGACGGAGACGCTGCCTTTAACTTTGGAAAGCACAAGGGGAAAAAAGTGGTTGAAGTATTGGGACGTGAACCTGGCTATTTTAGTTGGTTGTTGAATGCAGATTTCCCACGCTACACCAAAAAGGTGCTCACTGCCATTCGTTTAGAAAACATGAACAACGCATGAAAATTATTTGTATTGGCAGAAATTATGCAGCTCATATAGACGAACTAGACAATGTTCGAGCAGATGAGCCTGTTATTTTCATCAAGCCCGATACCGCTATTGCACAATCCAATCTTCCTTTTTTTATCCCTGAATTTTCAAATGAAGTACACCACGAGGTGGAGGTTTTGGTGCGTATCAACCGTATTGGAAAGCACATTCAGTCCAAGTTTGCACACAAATACTACGACCAAATAGGTTTGGGAATAGACTTTACCGCTCGCGATATTCAGCAGCAACTTAAATCAAAAGGGCTGCCTTGGGAAAAAGCAAAGGCTTTTGATGGATCGGCATTTGTAGGCAAATGGTTTGATAAGTCTACTTTGGGTGATTTGGGCAAGCTTTCTTTTTTACTTCAAAAAAATGGCGAAGTGGTTCAAGCAGCAGACACAAGTCTGATGTTGTGGTCTATAGACGAAATTATTTCATATGTTTCTAAGTATTTCACACTTAAAATAGGCGATATTATCTTTACGGGCACGCCAGCCGGCGTAAGCCAGGTTGTTAAGAATGACCGTCTGGAAGGTCATTTAAACGGACAAAAAGCCCTTTCCTTAATTGTTAAATAGATGCGGGCAGATATCATTACCATCGGAGATGAGATTTTAATAGGTCAAGTAGTGGATACCAACGCTACTTATCTTGGAAAGACGCTTAACAATATCGGCATTGAAGTACGCCAAATACATTCCATATCCGACAATAAAGAAGCTATTTTAGACGCCTTTGCTACGGCTCAAGACCAGGTTGATTTGGTGGTTATGACAGGCGGACTTGGTCCTACCAAAGACGATATTACCAAACATACGTTATGTGCGTATTTTGACGACACCTTGGCGTTCTACCCAGATGTGATGGCACATATTGACGAGTTGTTCCGAAAATACGTCAAAGCGCCAGTTAATGATTTGAATAGGGGGCAGGCCATGCTTCCTTCTAGCTGTACGCAACTCTTTAATGCACATGGAACGGCCATGGGCATGTGGATGCAGAAAGAAAAGACCGTATTTGTATCACTTCCGGGGGTTCCTTTTGAAATGAAACATTTGGTGCAGGAGAAATTGATTCCGTTAATAAAAGCAACTTTTTCCTTACCTGCCCGTGTGCACAAGACCATGATGACTTATGGGCTTGGCGAAAGCATTATTGCAGAAAAAATAAGCGATTGGGAAGCTGCATTGCCCCAACACATTAAGTTGGCCTATTTGCCTAACCTCGGACGGGTACGCTTGCGTTTGTCTGCAAGTGGGACAGATGAGGCCGTGTTGCACCAAGAAATTGATGCTTTGTTTGCCGACCTATACCCGCTGATAGGCGACTATATCAAAGGTTTTGAATCCGAGCAGCCCATTGAAATGCAAATTGGAACAGTCCTGACCCAGAAAGGTTGGACATTGGCTACGGCCGAAAGCTGTACCGGTGGCGCTTTAGCCGCTTTGTTTACGCAGCATCCTGGCGCATCTACTTTCTTTAGGGGTTCTGTAGTGAGTTATGCTACGGAAGTAAAACAACAGTTGTTGGGCGTACAGCAGCAAGACATTGAACGCCACACTGTAGTCAGTGAACCCGTGGCTTTGAGCATGGCAAAGGGTGTTATTCGCCAAACGGGGGCACATGTTGCCATTGCCACCACAGGAAATTTTGGCCCCACACAAGGCGAGGCAGATGTGGAAATTGGCACGGTGGTCATTGCCATCATTGCTCCAAACATCGAATATGTAGAGACTTTTATCTTTGGAAAACACCGCGAACGCAACTTACGCAAAACCTTAAATAAAGCACTTGAGTTGTTGCACAACAAATTAGCATCTGAACTTTAGTCAAAAAATTTTTTTAACACACCATATTTTCCTAAGTTTGCACCCTGTTAAAAAAGATGTCATGTCGAAAGTATGTGAATTAACGGGCAAAAAGGCGATGGTTGGGAACAACGTATCGCATGCCATGAATAAAACCAAGCGTAAGTTTGGTGCTAACCTTATCAAGAAGCGTTTCTATCTTGTTGAAGAAGACAAGTGGATAACACTTAAGCTTTCAACATCGGCGCTTAAAACCATTAACAAAAAGGGTCTTACTGCTGTTTTGAAAGAAGCACGCGCACAAGGACTTATTAAATAAGGCACGTCATGGCTAAAAAAGGAAATCGCGTTCAAGTTATTTTGGAATGTACAGAGCACAAAGACTCAGGTCTTTCTGGTACTTCACGTTATATTACCACCAAAAACAAAAAAAACACGCCAGATCGTATTGAAATTAAAAAATTCAACCCGATACTAAAGCGTATGACGGTTCACAAAGAAATTAAGTAATTATGGCTAAGAAAACGGTAGCAACCTTACAAACAAAATCAAAGCGTCTTACGAAAGCCATCAAAATGGTGCGTAGCGAAAAATCAGGCGCATATACATATGTAGAAACCATTTTAGCACCTGAATTGGTGAACGACTGGTTATCTAAAAAGTAAAACCAACCATTTAAACGTTTAAAAAGCCACATTCTTGTGGCTTTTTTTATTCTCAAAACGTACCTTTAACCCATGGGGCTTTTTTCAAAATCATCTAAGAAACTTCAATCTGGACTGTCGGCAACCAAAAAGGCTTGGACAGAACGGCTTAAAAAAGTGGTGCTTGGAAAAAGTAGGGTAGATGCCGATTTTCTAGAAGAACTCGAAGAAATACTTATTACTTCCGACGTTGGCGTAGCTACCACTGAAAAAATCATAGATCGTTTAGAGCAACGCGTAGCCAAAGATAAATTTATTAAAGCAGAGGAGTTAGACCAGTTGCTGTATGAAGAAATTTTTACCTTGGTTACCGATAACAACCCTACGCAAGCAACCGCTCAGGACGGCTTGCAGGTCATATTGGTAGTAGGTGTTAACGGAGCGGGCAAGACCACTACCGTTGGTAAGTTAGCCCATCAATACAGGCAACAAGGCAAAAAAGTAATGCTTGCAGCTGCCGATACTTTTCGTGCAGGCGCCATAGATCAATTGCGCCTTTGGTCCGAAAGGGCCCAAGTACCTTTTGTCAGTTTACAAGAGGGTAGCGACCCTGCTTCAGTGGCATTTACTGCCGTTGAACGCGCCAAGAAAGAGCAAGTGGATGTACTGTTTATAGATACTGCGGGACGGCTACATAGCAACACCAATCTGATGCAAGAGTTGGCTAAAATTGAGCGAGTGGTGAAAAAAATCATCCCAGAAGCACCACATGAGACCTTATTGGTTTTAGATGGCGGTACGGGTCAAAATGCCTTTATGCAGGCCAAATTATTTGCAGAAGCCACAGCTATTTCTGGGCTTATATTAACCAAGTTAGACGGTACGGCAAAAGGTGGTGTCGTAATTGGCATTTCTGATGAACTCGAAGTCCCCATCCGCTACATTGGTGTAGGCGAGGGTATGGATGATTTAATTCCATTTGAAACCAAGGCGTTTTTAGACTCTTTATTTAAAGATCAACAAAGCAATTAAATATGCGAACAAAATCAACCAAAAAGAATAAAATCAACGTTGTTACCCTTGGGTGTTCTAAAAACATTTATGACTCCGAGGTGCTTATGGGGCAACTCAAAGCCAGCGATAAAGATGTAGTGCATGAACAGCAAGGAAATATTGTTGTGGTCAACACTTGTGGTTTTATTGATAATGCCAAAGAAGAATCGGTGAATACCATACTCTCTTTTGCCGAGCAAAAACAAACAGGTCAAATCGATAAGCTATTTGTTACAGGTTGTTTGAGTGAGCGCTATAAAGACGATTTAGAAGCTGAAATTCCAGATGTTGACGATTATTTTGGCACAACTGATTTACCCCTTTTACTCAAGGCGCTTGGCGCAGATTATCGCCACGAATTATTGGGCGAGCGCCTAACCACTACACCAAAAAATTATGCCTATCTCAAAATATCAGAAGGCTGTGACCGGCCTTGTTCGTTTTGTGCCATCCCGCTTATGCGTGGGGCACACCGCTCAAAACCCATTGAAGATTTGGTTAAAGAAGCACAAGGACTTGCTAAAAATGGCGTTAAAGAGCTTATCATTATCGCCCAAGATTCTACCTATTACGGCTTAGATTTATACAAAAATCGTCGTTTGGCAGATTTGCTGCGCGCATTAACAGCAGTAGAAGGCATTGAATGGATTCGCTTACACTACGCCTTTCCATCAGGATTTCCAGAAGATGTATTGGACGTAATTGCAACCGAACCAAAGGTATGCTCATACATAGATATTCCATTACAGCATATTTCAGATCACCTTTTGAAGTCCATGCGTCGTGGTACTACACAAGAAAAAACAACGGCTTTACTCCAGCGTTTTAGGGAAGCTGTTCCAGAAATGGCCATTCGGACCTCGCTTATCTTGGGGTATCCCGGTGAAACAGAAGCAGATTTTGAATTGCTTAAGTCATGGGTCAAAGAAATGCGTTTTGAGCGTTTGGGTTGCTTTCAGTACAGTCATGAGGAAAACACCCATGCCCATACTTTGGTAGATGATGTGCCTGCTGAAGTGAAACAAGCACGTGTCAACGAATTGATGGAAATCCAAGCCCATATTTCTTGGGAAAAAAACCAAGCCTTGGTGGGCAAAACCCTGCGTTGTGTTATTGACAGAAAAGAAGGCAACCGCTTTGTAGGTCGTACCGAGTTTGATTCTCCGGATGTGGACAACGAAGTTTGGGTAGATGCACGCGCGCACTACCTCAAGGTTGGCGATTTTGCCAATCTAACCATAACAGCCGCACAAGACTTTGACTTAGAGGCCGTTCCTGCGCAATAGTTTCTTACATTAACTACTTTTGTCTTATGAAGCTAATCGAGTCGTTGGGATATCATACGGGTGTTTATGCACCCTTGATGCAGCAATTGTTGCACAACGACCCCGCTTTAAAACCCTTTCATACGGGTTTGGTTTCAACCACAGCAGCTACTGAAGCCGCATCAAATCGCGCCACTTCCTTTGATCAATCCAAGCGAAACACATTGGTTGAGGTGCTGCACAAGCAATACGAGCACCTAGCCCCTGATGATAAAACGCGTGCACAAATAGATGTCTTGTCAGCTTCCAACGCAGTAACAATAGCCACAGGGCATCAGTTGAATCTCTTTACGGGGCCCTTGTATTTTTGGTACAAGATTTTGGATGTCATTAATGGGGCAGCAGCCATGCAACAAGCAGATGGTAAGCACCAATACGTGCCCGTTTTTTGGATGGCATCTGAAGATCACGATTTTGAAGAAATAAACCACTTCTTTTTGGGCGAACAAAAAGTAAGGTGGGAAGCAGTCGCTGCCGGAGCTGTGGGTCGTATGCCTACCACTGGTCTAGATGCTGTTTTAGACGAGTTAACCCCCTATTGGAACAGTACAGACCAGGGAAAAGAACTGCTTGCTCTTTTTGCCGATTGCTATCTACAAGAAGGCACGTTGGCAAAAGCAACGCGAAGACTGGTGCATCAGCTTTTTGGTGCAGACGGAATAATAGTGGTTAATGGTGATGATGCGGCCTTAAAATCAATGTTTGTGCCTGCGCTTAAAGCTGAGGTAAGTGAACAAATCACCCACAAAGCGGTAGCGCAAACCAACAGTGCCTTAAAGAAGGAAGTAAAAGACTTTAAGCCCCAGGTAAATCCAAGGGAAATCAATCTATTTTATCTATTAGACGATAAGCGCTCGCGCATAACAACAGATGCAAATCTATTTGGAACCACAGAAAATCCATCCAAATGGACGCTGCAAAGCTTGGGTGAGGAAATTGAAAAGCATCCGGAACGATTTTCTCCCAATGCACTTATGCGACCTTTATATCAAGAGTGTGTGCTGCCCAACATTGCCTATATAGGTGGTGGCGGTGAGTTGGCCTATTGGCTACAGCTTAAAACTACTTTTGAAGCATTTGACATTCCATATCCGCTCTTGCAGCACCGAACTACTGTTTTGTTGATGTCTGAAAAGCAAGTCAAAAAATGCAATAAGCTAAACCTTCCCATTGCCGACTTGTTCTTACCAACAGCGGTTTTTATCAATAAGCGTGTACGTCAAATAAGTGATATTGATATAGATTTTTCTTCGCAGCGCGAATTGCTGAAAGATAACTTCAAGGCCTTTCATGATTTGGCTTCACAAACCGACAAATCTTTCTTGGGAGCAGTTGAAGCACAAGAAAAAAAGCAGCTCAAAGGCTTGGACAAACTAGAAAATCGCCTCTTAAAAGCCCAGCGGAAAAAACTACAAGACGAGGTTGTGCGTGCCACCGACATTCGAAACGATTTATTCCCAAACAACAGATTACAGGAGCGCACGGCACATTTTTCCGCCTTTGTTTCTGAAGCAGGCATCGCCAATTTCACTGCTGAATTAAAAACCACTTTGTCTACGGCAGAAAATGGTTTGGTGGTCATTCAAATTTGATATCCATAACCTGTTAAAAACTATTGATAAGCGATTCTGCTTCATTGAAGTTTAGTTGTATTTTTGCGTATGCAGAACAAAGTTTTAATTCTCGATTTCGGTTCGCAATACACACAGTTGATTGCCCGACGTGTTCGAGAACTTTCCATCTTTTGTGAAATCCATCCTTTTCACAATATTCCTGAGAACATCAACACATTTAAAGCAGTCATCCTTTCGGGATCGCCTTATTCGGTTCGTGCTGATGATGCGCCACACCCCGATTTGAGTCAAATCAGATCTAAAATACCATTACTTGGTGTTTGCTATGGCGCACAATATTTAGCACATTTCAATGGCGGAGCGGTAGCCCCTTCAGATACTCGTGAATATGGCCGAGCGAGATTGGCACAGGTAGTACCGCACGCTTTTACCAAAGGTATTCCGCTCGAATCCCAAGTGTGGATGAGCCATAGCGATACTATTAAAAATTTACCTGAGCATGCAACCCAATTGGCATCCACTTCTGATGTTGCCAATGCTGCTTATGTCATGGACAATGACATGACCTATGGGATACAGTTTCACCCAGAGGTGTACCATTCGACAGATGGCAAGCAGTTGTTGCAAAACTTTTTGGTTGACATTGCAGGTATTAATCAGGACTGGACATCTGATGCCTTCGTAGAAACTACCGTGGCTACTTTAAGTGAACAACTGGGTGAAGACAAAGTGATATTGGGTCTTAGTGGCGGCGTTGATTCTTCTGTTGCTGCTATTTTGTTACACAAGGCCATAGGCCCTAATCTCTATTGTATTTTTGTCAATAACGGTTTGTTGCGCAAAAACGAATATGACGAGGTATTGGAGCAATACAAAGGTTTGGGATTAAACGTCAAGGGCGTAGATGCTTCCAAGCAATTCCTAGATGCCTTGGCAGGGGAGCGCGACCCAGAAACCAAACGAAAAATTATCGGTAAAGTATTTATAGATGTTTTTGACGATGAGGCTCACAAGGTTGAAGGTGCCAAATGGCTAGCCCAAGGCACCATTTATCCAGACGTCATTGAGTCGATATCTGTAAACGGACCTTCTGCTACCATCAAATCACACCACAACGTGGGGGGATTGCCTGACTTTATGAAGCTCAAAGTAGTAGAGCCTCTTAAAATGTTATTTAAAGATGAGGTACGTCGCGTTGGCGCAACCCTTGAAATGCCCAAAGAAATACTTGGTCGCCACCCATTCCCTGGGCCAGGCCTTGGTATTCGTATTTTAGGAGATATTACTCCCGAAAACGTAAGTATGTTACAAGAAGCAGATGCCTTGTTTATTCAAGGGCTTCGTGAGCACGGCTTGTACGACGACGTTTGGCAAGCAGGTGTTATGCTACTGCCTGTGCAGTCTGTAGGTGTTATGGGTGATGAGCGCACCTATGAAAAGTGCGTTGCCTTAAGAGCCGTAACTTCAACAGACGGAATGACGGCAGATTGGGTACATTTGCCATATGCTTTCTTACAAGAAATTTCTAACCAAATCATCAACCGTGTCCCGGGAATCAATCGTGTCGTTTATGATATCAGTTCAAAACCCCCTGCAACAATTGAGTGGGAATAGACGTATTCTACTACTCGCTTTTCTTTTGTTTGGCTTGCTTGGCAACGCACAAACACCAGAAGTATCTCACTTTATCGTTCACAAAGTAAAAAAGAATGAGACGCTTGAAGGGATTGCGACGCGCTACGATATCACAGTGGCTCAAATCATTACGCACAACTCCGCTGCTGCGAAAGGAATACGCAAACGTGACAAGCTGAAAATACCGAGATACAAAACAAAAGTTGTTGTTGCTCTAGCGCAACCCACAACAGCAACGCACAATGTACAGCCAAAGGAAACCCTCTGGCGGATTGCCTATACCTACGGTATTTCAGTAGACTCACTTCAGGCATTAAATCCCCAATTAGGTGATACCTTGTCGGTTGGCAGTACACTTAAAGTGCCCTCAAAAACGGCTGAAGAAATTGCAGCACAATTTGATTATTACAGCGTTCAGCCTAAGGAAGGTTTTTTCCGCCTCGAAGAAAAATTAGGCCTTAGTAAAGCTGATTTGCAAGCTCTTAACCCAAGCCTTGACAGTACAGGTCTTATGGTGGGCATGATTTTAAAAATCCCAAAAGCTCAAGCAGCTCATTCTCTCATTGTTGATGGATTGGAAAAAACCAAAACCAGTTTATGGGACAGCACTTTTGTTGCCCCTGTGGTGCGCATTGCTTTTTTGGCGCCCTTTAGACTTTCTAAAATTGAGCTAGATTCCATAGATCAAACAAATAAGACCCTTTCAGAACGCAACCTAACGACGGTTTCGCTTGACTTTTATTCTGGTATGTTGCAGGCTGTTGATAGCCTGAACAAAGCGGGCTTGAGTGTTGAACTCTCTGTTTTTGACTCTGAAGGACAGTTACATATTATTGAGCAGTTGCTCAATCAAGAAGATTTTACCACCTATGACGCCGTTATAGGCCCTTTCACGCCTGCCAATGTGAGCAGGATGGCACAAGCCATGAGCTTTTTTAATGTGCCTGTTATCTCTCCATTGACCACGCGTGAGATTCGACCGCGTAAAATGCTTATCAATACCATTCCCAGCAGGAAGTCACTCGCCAAACGCATGATGGGCTATGTGGATTCGCTGGATGCACAACACGAAAATCCCTGTGTATTGATTATTGCAGACTCCAAAAATCAGCAAACGGCACTGCGCCTAAAAGAACAGTTTCCTTTGGCAGAAGTACTACCACCAGATGAAAAATTTGGTTTTATCAAGCCCGATGTGGTGGATTCATTGCTGACTCCGACAAGACCAAATTGGGTCTTTTTGGAAACCGAAAATTTGAATTTGGTAACCAGTATGACTTCCATGCTAAATGCCCAATCTTTAGAAGATCGTCAGGTGCAATTGCTCACGCATTTCCGATCGCCTGCCTATGACGATAAAAACATTTCTCAAGCCCACCTGGGTAATATCCGTTTCTCATACCCCAATCATTTTTTGGAAATACGCGATAGCTTGCGTCTTAAATTTGACGCTTCATTTAAAGAGCGTTATGGAAAGGCACCTAACAGGACTGCCGTTAAGGGTTTTGATGTTATGGTTGATGCTTCCCTTCGAATAGCCACCAAAAGAAAACTTATAGACGGCTTAAAATTGGGTGCTTTGGAACAGCTTCAATACCGTTTTGATTACCAGCCTAATCCAAAAGGTGGTTATCGAAATACCGCTACTTATATGGTTCAACATCAGGGCTTTGAAACCATTGAAATAGTACCGTTAACCTCACAAGTAGATTCCTTGCATGTTAGGTAGTTTATTCTTTGTATTTTTGCCACTTAAAATGAACAAGATTTATGCCTAAAGCCAAATACGTTTTTGTTACAGGGGGCGTTTCCTCATCACTTGGAAAAGGCATTATTTCCGCATCACTAGCCAACTTACTTCAGGCACGGGGTCTTAAAGCCACCATCCAAAAGTTTGATCCGTACATCAATGTTGACCCAGGAACCTTAAATCCATATGAGCACGGTGAGTGCTTCGTCACAGACGATGGCGCTGAAACCGATTTAGACCTTGGGCACTATGAACGTTTTTTGAATGTGCGTACTTCCCAAGCCAACAATGTCACCACAGGACGTATCTACCAAAGCGTTATTCAAAAAGAACGCCGGGGCGAGTTTTTGGGCAAAACAGTACAAGTTATTCCACATATTACCAATGAAATCAAAGCCCGCATGCAGCAGCTTGGCGAATCGGGTGATTACGATGTGGTCATAACCGAAATAGGCGGTACGGTAGGAGATATCGAATCCTTACCATATATCGAGGCTGTGCGTCAATTGCGATGGGAACTGGGACGTGAAAACTGTATTGTTATTCACCTCACACTGGTGCCTTACCTATCTGCAGCTGCAGAATTAAAAACCAAACCCACACAACACTCAGTTAAAACCTTGATGGAAAGCGGAATCAACGCTGATATTTTGGTTTGTCGCACCGAGTACGAACTTTCAGAAAGTATACGTGCCAAACTCGCTTTGTTCTGTAATGTTAAACGCGAGGCGGTTATCCAATCCATAGATGCCAAGACCATATACGATGTGCCTTTATTGATGCAAGAAGAAGGCTTGGATCGTGTGGTGATGGAAACCTTGAATTTGCCGAATGATATTACACCTGATTTAACCAAGTGGAAAGCCTTTTTATACAGACATAAAAATCCAAAAAACCACGTCCGCATAGGGCTGGTGGGCAAGTATGTCGAGTTACAAGATTCCTATAAATCTATTTTAGAAGCCTTTATTCACGCTGGAGCTGCTAATGAAGTAAAGGTGGATGTCGTATCCATACATTCTGAACACCTCACGGTTGATAATTGCGAGGAACAACTCAAAGACCTACACGGGTTGTTGGTTGCTCCGGGCTTTGGTTCTAGAGGGATTGAAGGAAAAATATGCGCCATAAAGTATGTACGTGAAAACAACATTCCGTTTTTTGGGATTTGTTTGGGTATGCAAATGGCCGTAATCGAATATGCACGCAATGTCTTGGGACTTGCTACTGCCAATTCCACAGAAATGGACGAAGACACAGCACATCCTGTGATTAGCCTTATGGACGAACAGAAAAACGTGGAAAACAAAGGCGGAACCATGCGTCTTGGTGCTTGGGATTGTACGCTTACGGCTGGTAGTCGTGTACATGACATATACAAGACTGATGACATCAGCGAGCGTCACCGTCACAGATACGAATTAAACAATGCCTACCTAGCGGATTTAGCCAAAAATGGCCTTGAAGCCACAGGAGTTAATCCAAAAACGGGCTTGGCAGAGATTGTAGAAATTGATGCGCACCCTTGGTTTGTCGGTGTGCAATACCATCCCGAATATAAAAGTACAGTTCTTGAGCCGCATCCGCTTTTTTCAGCTTTTGTGGAAGCTTGTAATACCTATGCAAATAAAAAATAATTTAACATGGAAAATCGGCGAATAGACCCTTTACAAATCATAGGAATGGTGCTTATTTTTGGCATATTCACTTGGATGATGTACAATCAGCCAGTTCCGGATTTGGAAACGACAGATACCGCTACCACAGCAGCAGTCGAACAACAAGATCCAGTACAGACTATTGCTACAGACACAGCCGAACAAGCAGCTCCTGCAGCAGCAACGGTCAGCGTTGTTGCCGATACGCTTAGCCTGCAAAACGATGTGCTGTCTATTGGTATTTCTACCAAAGGAGGTGTGATGACACAGGTTGCCCTAAAAGAGTTGGTCAATTACCAAGACGAGCCTTTGTACCTGATCGACAATGATAACAACTCCTTGAATATCGCTTTTACAACGGTTTCTGGTCAGTTGTTTCAGACAAAATTTATGATGTTTACCCCTTCGTTAAGCAATACATCAGACGGACAGGAATTGCGATTGCGCGCGCCACTTGATACCGATGGCTATATTGAATTGGTTTACACCTTGCCTAAGGACGGATACCGCTTTGGTTTTGAAGTGGTTGCCGAGGGCATAGAAGGTGCTTTGGACCCTTCCATTCCCGCTGCCTTTTCATGGCGTATGGATGGCTTCCGTCACGCAAAAAGTGCCCAATACGAAAACCGTTACACGCAGCTTGCTTATAACCACAAATCGGATAAATTCAGTACGCTTTCTGCTGCAGGAGACGACGACGAAGACCTGAAAAACGTGGGATGGGTGTCCTACCGCCAGCATTTTTTTAGCAGTATTCTTATTCCAGAAAACCCATTTGAAGTGGCTGCAGTTACCTCATCAACCATAACAGATGAGGAAGAGGAGGAATCGGAATTCCTTAAGGCGTTTACGACCGAAACCACATTGCCTTATGGTCGCAACCGCTTTCAAGCCAATTTTGATTGGTATATGGGCCCAACTGACTACGAGGTGTTAAAGACCTATGACGAATCCCTCTATGAAAGTATTTCTTTTGGCTGGGGGCTTATTGGCTGGATAAACCGTTCGGTATTTTATCCGTTGTTTAGCATGCTTTCGGGGGTTGTTCCGCAGGGGATTGCCATTATTTTATTGACCATTATCGTGCGCTTGGTGCTTTCGCCAGTGCTCTATAAATCTTATGTGTCTCAAGCCAAAATGCGGGTATTGCGACCAGAAATAACGGCCTTAAATGAAAAGTATAAAAATGATGCCACCAAGCGTCAGCAGGAAACCATGAAGCTGTACAGCAAAGCCGGGGCAAGCCCCATGGCAGGTTGTATACCTGCATTGATTCAAATGCCGGTTTTCTTTGCCTTGTTCTATTTCTTCCCCATCGCATACGAAATGCGTGGTAAGTCCTTTTTATGGGCAAAAGATTTGTCGTCCTATGACATGATTGCAGAGCTTCCGTTCACCATTCCGTTCTATGGCGATCACGTTAGTTTGTTTCCCCTTTTGGCGTCTGTAGCTATATTCTTTTATACCCAGATGACGGCAGGACAGCAAATGCAACCTTCACAGCCAGGCATGCCAAACATGAAGTATATCATGTATTTGATGCCTGTGATGATGTTGTTCTTCTTTAACAATTATGCCAGTGGGTTTAGTTTGTACTATTTTGTTTCCAATGTCTTGATGATTGGAATCATGTTGGTGATTAAAAATGTCATCATTGATCAGGACAAAATCCATGCGCAGATTGAGGAAAACAAAAAGAAGCCCAAGAAGCAAAACCGCTTTCAGCGTAAGATGTCTGAATTGATGGAAGAAGCAGAGCGTCAAAAAAAGCTTAAATAAGCCGTTCTAGGGGGCATAGCCACAACTAACTCACATATCCTGCTTACCTTTGTGCCATGCAAAACAAACGCGTCATTGTTGGACTTTCTGGTGGTGTAGACTCCAGTGTTGCTGCCTATTTACTGCAGCAGCAAGGCTATGAGGTTATAGGTTTGTTTATGAAAAACTGGCACGATGACTCGGTGACCATCTCGGACGATTGCCCTTGGCTGGAAGACAGCAACGATGCCATGTTGGTGGCTGAAAAACTCGGCATTCCCTTTCAAACCGTTGATTTAAGCGAGCAGTATAAGGAACGCATAGTGGACTATATGTTTGCCGAATACCAACGTGGGCGCACGCCAAACCCAGATGTGCTTTGCAACCGTGAAATCAAATTTGATGTGTTTTTGGATATCGCCCTTTCATTGGGTGCGGACTATGTGGCCACGGGGCACTATTGCCAAAAGGATAGCCTTGTCGTGGACGCTGAGCCTGCCGAAGCGACCCACCGCTTGCTTGCAGGCGCAGATCCCAATAAGGATCAGTCGTATTTTTTATGCCAACTCAACCAAGCGCAACTTGCCAAAACGCTGTTTCCCATTGGCGGACTGCAAAAAAGTGAAGTGCGTAACATTGCTGCCGAACAAGAATTGGTAACGGCTGAAAAGCGCGACTCCCAAGGTTTGTGCTTTGTGGGCAAGGTAAGCCTGCCCGACTTTTTACAGCAAAAACTAGCCACCAAAAAAGGTGCTATTATTCAAGTTGCAGACACGCATCCCATGTATGCCAAAACCCCAGACAATACCCCAGCGGGCTTGGCGGAAAAGTTTGTGTATACTCCCGAAGACGGCAACGTTGTAGGTACGCACAACGGCGCGCATTTTTTTACGGTGGGCCAACGCAAGGGCTTGGCGGTTGGGGGTACCAAAGAACCGTTGTTTGTGCTAGCAACGGACGTGCAAAAAAACAGTATTTATGTAGGGGAGGGCAAAGACCACCCGGGCTTATACCGCACGGCCTTGTGGATAGATCAAGCAGATGTACATTGGATACGCCCCGACTTAGAAACCGACCAGCCCATGAAGGTAGCGGCACGTATACGCTACCGACAGCCTTTGGCCACAGCTACACTACACCCTACAGCAGCAGGTATGTACCTCGTTTTTGATGCGCCTCAATCAGCAATTGCCGCCGGGCAGTTTGCCGCTTGGTACCTAGACAACGAACTGATAGGTTCTGGGGTTATTGGGTAAATACCCTTTCTAGCATACTCCTTTGGCGTGCCATTTTAAAAGATAATTCATGCAGGCGCGCCAGTGGGGGTTTTTATTCAATTGCAAATTTTATACTTACTTCACTTTCTACTCTTATTGGTTTAAACGCAATCTTGGGCGGCTCATATGTCTGCATTCTTTTATTCGAAAATCTTGTCACGATAACCTCATCTAATTCTCCTTCGAAACTATTGTAATTCTTGTAGTAATTATCAGTTATGTGAATTGCGTGCGTTATTCGTTGGTTCAAGGGTTTTATCAAGAAGTCAGCTTGTCTTTTCGCTTTTCTAACGGCTTTGGATTTTAAATCAAGTTTTAACTCTTCCATTTCAGCGTATTCGGTCCTGTCTAAATTAACATTAGATATCCCGATTTCTTCTAAGCCAACGATTACTTTACCAGCTGTTTGCGTGTTGTACACTTTGAGTTCGTATGCTTTATCTTTCATGATATCTTTTTGTTTTAGGAAGTATCTTTTGAAATTACTTGCTAAATCGGACAAGGTCAACTGTTTTTCTGGGTCAATTCCTATAGATTTGAGTTTTGCGATCATTCTTGTTTCCATTTCCTCTACTGAGATTTTATTTCGCTCATCTTTTTCCCGAACTAAAATGCCCAAATAGATAATGTCTGGTTTAATCAGCGTGTCAACTTTAGCCGTTGTTTCAAGATATGGTTGGTCAATAAAGCTTTTGGTTTGTCCGTTTGAAATTTGACACATTAAAATAAGTCCTATAATCAGTGCTATTCTATTCATTTTTTTGTTTTGATAGGTGCATATATTCATCCAACACCCGCCAAAGGCGAGATTGACGAATCCCAAGAAATGCTCAAAAATTAGAAATGTAGTTCAAAAAGAAGAACAGATTTGGGATCCCGCCGAGGCGAGGCGTATTGTTCCCAACTAAATTAGTAAAAAAAAGGTTACACTGAACTTGCCTACCGCAGGCAGGCTTGTCGAAATCACCATCGATAGACTTGCCTAAGTGAATTACACCTCCACTGCATCAAAAGCCATCACCACTTGGTTTTTAACCAAATCGTCAAAGCTTTCCGCTTGGCGGATAAGATGTGATTCGCCGTTGTGCCACAGCACTTCGGCTGGGCGGTAGCGGGAGTTGTAGTTGCTCGCCATGGTAAAGCAATAGGCACCGGCATTGTGGAAACACAATACGTCCCCATCGCTGATTTCCGCAATCTTGCGGTTGTTGGCAAAGGTGTCTGTCTCGCAGATATACCCCACAACAGAGTAAAAACGCTCCCTACCTTCTGGGTTGGAGATGTTTTCTATGCGGTGCTGCGCGCCATAGAGCATGGGGCGTATCAAGTGGTTAAAACCACTGTTCACCTGAGCAAATACCGTTGAGGTGGTTTGCTTAACCGAATTCACAGACGTGAGGAAATAACCCGCTTGGGATACCAAAAACTTGCCCGGCTCAAAGGCCAATACCAGTTCTTTGCCGTAGTCTGCGCAAAAGGCATTAAAGCGAACGCTTAGTTTCTCGCCCAATTCCTCAATGTTGGTCTCGTTATCGCCTGGTTTGTAGGGTACTTTGAACCCACTGCCAAAGTCTAAAAATTCCAAATCCTTAAATTGGCGTGCCGTGTCAAAAAGGATTTCGGCAGCATGCAAGAATACGTCAATATCCAAAATATCACTTCCGGTATGCATATGTACCCCGTTGATGTTCATGCTGGTGTTTTCTACAATACGCAATACGTGCGGCATCTGGTGAATGCTGATGCCAAACTTGGAGTCGATATGCCCCACAGAGATGTTAGCATTGCCGCCCGCCATGATGTGCGGATTGATGCGAATGCACACAGGTACCGTTGGATGGGCAGTACCAAACTGCTCCAATACAGAGAGGTTGTCTATGTTAATTTGTACGCCAAGGGTCGCTACTTCTTCTATTTCAGAGAGGGAAACGCCATTGGGGGTAAAGATGATTTCTTTGGGTGGCACACCAGCTTCTAAACCCAATTGTACTTCCTGTATGGATACGGTATCCAGTCCTGCGCCCAAGTGATGCATCCATTTGAGTACGCTGAGGTTTGAAAGCGCTTTCACGGCATAGTTGATACGCAGTTGAGGTACTGCGCTAAAAGCGTTGGTCAGTCTGTTGTATTGCGCTTCCATGGCATGGGCGTCATATACGTATATGGGACTGCCATGAGTTTCGCTTATCTGTACTAAATCCTGGTGCTGCATCGCATAAGTTTTGCGCAAATGTAAGTTTTTAGGACGTGCTGTAAGAGGTAAAAAGTAAAATATATTAAAAATAAAACAAGATGTTATAAATATAACAAACAAGTTTTGTGTTAGGGGTGTCATAAGCTCGTTTGATTGCCTATTTTTGTAACGAATAATTTACACCCATGAACGTACACGAATACCAAGGAAAAGAGATTTTAGCCAAGTTTGGCGTAGGCGTACAGCGCGGAATAGTTGCCACAACCCCAGAAGAGGCAACGGCCGCAGCAAAGCAATTAACCGAAGAAACGGGAACCGGCTGGCATGTGATTAAAGCACAGGTACACGCTGGGGGTCGCGGAAAAGGAGGGGGTGTGAAGCTCGCCAAGTCTTTGGAAGAGGTAGCGCGTATTTCGGAAGAAATTATCGGTATGCAGTTGGTTACCCCACAAACCACAGCCGAAGGAAAGAAAGTACACCAAGTGCTGGTTGCTGAAGACGTCTATTATCCTGGCGACTCGGAACCCGAAGAAATTTATATCTCGGTATTGCTTAACCGCACTACAGGGCGTAACATGATTATGTATTCTACGGAAGGTGGAATGGATATCGAAAAAGTAGCCGAAGAAACACCAGAACTTATTTTCACAGAAGAAATTAATCCAACCGTAGGCTTGTTGCCTTTTCAGGCACGTAAGATTGCCTTTAACCTTGGGCTTTCGGGTCTTGCGTTCAAAGGCATGGTAAAGTTTGTCTCGGCCTTATACAAGGCTTATGTGGGTGCAGATGCTGCCTTATTTGAAATCAACCCGGTATTAAAAACATCAGACGATAAGATCATCGCTGTTGACGCTAAGGTTACGTTAGACGATAATGCCTTGTTCCGTCATCCTGATTTTGCCGCCATGCGCGATATTCGTGAAGAAAACCCAACCGATGTGGCAGCACGTGAGGTGGGGCTTAACTACGTTCAGTTGGACGGTAATGTGGGTTGTATGGTAAACGGTGCAGGATTGGCCATGGCGACCATGGATTTAATCAAGCAAGCAGGTGGTGATCCTGCCAACTTCCTAGATGTTGGTGGTACTGCCGATGCTGCTCGTGTAGAAGCTGCTTTCCGCATCATACTTCAAGACCCCAAGGTAAAGGCTATTTTGGTTAATATTTTTGGTGGTATCGTACGTTGTGACCGTGTGGCGCAAGGCATTGTTGACGCTTATAAAAACATGGGTGATGCGATTCAAGTGCCCATCATCGTGCGTTTGCAAGGCACCAATGCCGACATTGCAAAACAGCTTATAGACGACTCAGGTCTGGAGGTGCAGAGTGCCATTTTATTCCAAGAAGCTGCCGATAAGGTTCAGGAAGTACTCTGATAATTGACAAAATGTCAGTTTATACACATCAGATACCGACACAATGTCAGTATAGTTTGATTGGTATATAAATTGCCATGGGTTAGGTGTATAACATTTAAAAACCTAACATCATGAATTTAATACGAAGAACATCAAACCCTTTATTTCCATCTTTATTAGATGAATTTTTTGGAAGCGACACACCCTTTTCAGGTTTGTCAAACCGTTCCCATGTTCCCTCAGTGAACATTTCAGAAACGGACACAAATTTTGAATTGGCATTGGCTGCTCCCGGCAAAACCCGCAAGGACTTTAATGTGGAGCTAGACGACCATGTGTTGACGGTTTCAAGTGAATCTAAACACGAGGACACATCAAAAACGGAGCAGTACACAAGACGTGAGTTCCGTTACGATAATTTCCAACGCAGTTTTAGATTGCCAGAAACAATCGACTCCGCAGGAATTGAGGCAAAGTACCAAAATGGTATTTTGACCATTAACCTGCCCAAACATGAGGAGGCCATTCCAGAACCCAAAAAGCAGATTGAAATAAAGTAAGCTGTTTGACAGCTATGCCAATGTTTTAAGTTGGTTTTGGATGCGTTCAATCTCATCCCTAAAATGAGCCGCCTGGATAAAATTCATATCCATCGCGGCTTTTTCCATGTTTTTACGGCTCTGACGTATCCGTGCTTGCAGCTGCTCTTTGGTTAAATATGCAATGGGTTCAGCAGCTTCTCTTTTGATATAATCATCTGCAACCGTACTGCGATCAAAGGTTTCTTCCAATGCCTTGTTTAGCGCTTGTGGCGTGATGTTGTGACGATCATTGTATGCCATTTGCTTTTCGCGGCGATACTGGGTTTCGTCAATGGTTTTTTTCATGCTCTTGGTAACGTTATCTGCATACATAATGGCCTTTCCATTTAGATTTCTAGCAGCACGACCAACCGTTTGGGTAAGCGAACGCGCCGAGCGCAGAAAGCCCTCTTTGTCAGCATCCAAAATAGCAACCAACGATACTTCGGGCAGGTCTAGTCCCTCTCGCAACAGGTTGACACCAATCAGTACATCAAAAAGTCCTTTGCGCAAATCGTGCATTATTTCTACCCGTTCCAGGGTGTCAATATCACTGTGGATATAGCGACAACGAATGGATATACGCGACAAATACTTGGTCAATTCTTCTGCCATGCGCTTGGTGAGTGTGGTAACCAATACCCGTTCGTCTTTTTCTGCCCGCTGTTGAATCTCTTCAACCAAATCATCAATTTGATTCAAGCTTGGACGCACTTCAATGATGGGATCAAGAAGTCCTGTTGGACGAATCAATTGCTCTACATACACTCCTGCCGTTTTTTCAAGTTCATAATCTGATGGCGTAGCACTCACATAAATCACCTGTTGCTGTAACTGTTCAAATTCTTCGTACTTCAGCGGTCTGTTGTCCATAGCAGCTGGCAGTCTAAAGCCAAATTCAACCAAGTTCTCTTTTCTGCTTCTATCCCCACCATACATGGCGTGTACTTGGGATAGCGTCACGTGACTTTCATCTACGACCATCAAAAAATCTTCTGGGAAGTAGTCCAACAAACAGAAGGGTCTGGTGCCGGGTGCACGTCCGTCTATATAGCGGGAATAGTTTTCAATCCCTGAGCAGTAGCCAAGTTCACGTATCATTTCCAAATCAAAATTGGTGCGTTCTTCCAGACGCTTGGCTTCAAGGTGTTTGCCGATGTCTTTAAAGTAGTCCACTTGCGCCGTCAAATCATCTTGAATTTGATGAATGGCGTTTTGCAGCACCTCGGGTGAGGTGGCAAACATATTGGCCGGGTAAATGGTCAGTTTGTCAAAGTTCTCTTTTATGTTCCCCGTCAGTGGGTCAAATACTTCAATGGCTTCAATTTCATCTCCAAAAAAGTGAATCTTAAAGGCATGGTCGGCATAGCTTGGGAAAACATCAACAATATCTCCATTTACACGAAAGTTACCGTGTAGGAAGTCGGCAGTGGTGCGTGCATAGAGGCTTTGCACCAACTGATGTAAAAATTTGGTTCTGGGAATGACTTGGTCCACTTCAATGTGAATCACATTCTTTTTGAATTCCACGGGATTTCCGATGCCGTATAAACAAGAAACAGAAGCAATTACGATTACATCCCTACGTCCAGACAGCAGGGCAGAGGTGGTGCTTAAACGCAGCTTTTCAATCTCATCGTTAACAGACAAGTCTTTTTCGATATAGGTGCCTGTGGTGGGGATATAGGCCTCGGGCTGGTAGTAGTCGTAATAGGAAACAAAATACTCTACCGCATTGTTGGGAAAGAATTGCTTGAATTCAGAATAGAGCTGGGCTGCTAGGGTTTTGTTGTGTGCCAGTACGAGCGTAGGTCGGCGGGTTTCCGCAATCACATTGGCAACCGTAAAGGTCTTACCCGATCCCGTAACGCCCAACAGGGTTTGGAATTTGTCTTGGGAGGCAAGGCCTTGCGCCAATTGACGAATGGCAGCGGGTTGATCCCCAGTGGGTTTAAAGTCAGAAACAAGTTGAAACTCCATAGCTTGCCAAAAATAGCAAAAACTTAGAGGTCACGGCGTTTTAATAAGCGATATGTCAATGCATAAAAAATATAGCACCAAGCCGACACGATAAGCATGTCCAAAAGTTGTACGTCTGTGTTCTTGGTCATTTGTTCACCCACCTGATCTGCTAGGTTTCGCACTGCGGATAAGCGTGAAAAAGGTTCGCGAACCAGATTGCTCATGGCGTTAAGCGGAAAAAAGCGGTATACATCTTCTGCATTTAGCCATTCTGGCGACTTCCATTTGAGCATGCCATAGCTGAAGCCCTCAAACATCTGCCATATCCCCAAGAAGCCAAGGGCAAAAGCCGAGCGTTTTATTGCTGTACCTAAAAACAAACAGAAGCCAAAAAAAGCCATCAGCTTAATGAAATATGCAGCTAGGTATTCCAAGTCCTGTATGATGATGGAAAATTCGTTGTAATTCGAATAAATCAGCCCAAGAATCAGGGAGACTACAAAAATAAATAACGTAGATATGGCGGCAAGGGAAAAAATCATCACCCACTTGGAATGTAGAAACTCACGTTTGCTAAGTCCGTCTATCAGGTTTTGCTTGATGGTTTTGTTGCTGTATTCGTTTGCTGTCATGGAAACGATAACCACGGCTAGAAATATCTTAAACCACGCGCCGATATAGGCGTTAAAATGCCATATATAAGGGAAGTTAAAGATACCTTGCTCTGCAAGATGAAACTTGATGGGGCCAACGTCAAACTTGATGGCGGCAATAAGTGCAATTGAGGTAAGCAATATAAAATAAGCACCAATCAGGATGCGGCTTGAGCGATTGGCACGTAGCTTTTCAAATTCAATTAAAAACAATCGTTTCATGCCTTATTTTTTTTGGTTAGGGTTAAGAACTGTTCTTCGAGGCTTTTGTGTTTTTTTGCCAAATGTGTCAATACAATTCCTTTGCTAGTCAGCGTTTTGCTTAAGGTTTCAATTTCTAGCGCTTCGTTGGGGTAAGCCAATACCAATGTACCTTGTCGTTCTACTGTCTTAATGTGTTTGTTTTCTTCTAAGGCTTCCAGTAAAGCAGCTACGTCAGTTGCATCAAGCTCAAAATAGCCATGGTCGGTGGTCAATGCGGTTACAGGCCCAAAATAGATTTGTTTGCCTTTTTGCAATACCAGCACATGCGAACATACTTTTTCTACCTCGTCCAAAAGATGAGAGGCCAGCAGAATGGTGGTGCCTTGGGCAGCAATTTTAAAAATGATATCCCTAACCTGTGCAATTCCTTGTGGATCTAGCCCGTTGGTGGGTTCGTCAAGAATGAGAATTTCGGGATCGTTGAGCAGGGCAGAGGCAATGGCCAGTCGTTGCTTCATCCCGAGGGAATAGGTTTTAAATTTGTCGTGTTTTCGATCCAGCAAATCCACCAATTCGAGTTTTTCTTCAATTTTGGATTGGGGTACTTCCTTTATCCTACAAACCAATCGTAAGTTTTGCGCAGCCGTCATAAAGGGATAGAAATTGGGTCGTTCGATGATGGCGCCTACACGCTTTAGTGCTTGATGTGTGCTTTGGGTTCCACCAAACCATGAAAAATTTCCTTCGGTCGGATTGACCACATTGAGGATCATCCCAAGGGTGGTTGATTTGCCACTGCCGTTTGGGCCCAGCATACCATATACATTCCCTTTTTCTATGGAAAAGCTAAGTTGATTTACAGCCGTTAGGTGACCAAATTTTTTGGTCAGTTCATTTACATTTATAATGGGTTCCATAGTTGTATTAACGCATCAAGGCTGTTTTTGTTACGCAAAGTTTTAACTTTGGCCTTATGAGCGATATGCTAATTACGAAAAAAAAACCAACATACCCCATCAATCCATTCCTTGGGGATTATTTGGAATTGTACTCTCGGGCGTATCAAATCCCGGTTTTTTACGATGATTTGCTTCGCTTTTCGGGTTCAGTGGCGGTGATGAATAAGCACGACCAAGACAGCTTGTGGGTGCGTGTGTTTTACTCAGATAGCGACCGTAAGGAAATAGACGAGCAGCTAAAGCGCGTATATGCCTTGCTGCATTCAGACGGTAGTGCCATGACCATACCCTACTTAAATGTAGATGCCATAGACTATTGCACCTTTGGTAACTCCAAGCCCTTTCGTGTTAAAGTGCGGAACACACTCAATGACAACTTTATTTATTTCTACGTAAAAAAAGCGGATGCCTCTCGTGTTTACGGCTTAGAGCTTGAACACATGCTTTCCCCAAACAACCTCAACTTTTTGGTGAACAAAAACACGCTCATTGAAGAGCATATTGCCGGCATACCGGGAGATGAGTTTATCAAAGATTTTTTACCTAAATGCAGCAAATCCGAACGCAATCAAATTGCCAAATCTTTTGTCAAATTCAACGAGCGTTGCATGATACGTTTGCTGGGTGATATGCGTTCTTACAATTATGTGATTATCCCCATTCACGATTTTGATAAGGTTATTTATAAAATCCGAGCCATTGATTTTGATCAGCAGTGCTATGAGGGTAATTTAAAGATTTACCGCCCCCAGTTTTTTAAGGAAAATTTTGAAATGGTCATGCTTGTCAAAGACCATTTGACCAAAACGTCAATTGACCAATATAAAATTGAGGAACGAGCTACTGTAGCTCGTCGTATTTTAGGCAACGAAACAAGGTTAACACATTTGCTTAAATGTATGTTGAACGACCATATTTCAACCCCTGAGAAGATTGAACAGTTGCGTGAGGAGGTTTACGAACTCACCAAACAGGTATCGTTTAAAAAGAGTAAATCTATGGGTGATATTATGCGCGCTTCATTTCATTTTGTAAAGCGCAACTACGAAAACCACGAAATGCTTCGTGTGGACAATTAATACCAGTCTTGTGAGCTGTCTTCTATGTCTTCGTCAAGGCCATTTTCCTCAAAAGAATCATCATTCCACGCATCTTTATCAGCACTAAATGTTTTTTCTGGCGCTTCTTCCGGAACATCTCCGTGGGTATAAATAAGCATTGGATATGTATTTCCAGGTTTTGGCTCATCGGTTTCAATTAGCTCAACAAAAAAGGTCCATAAGTTTAAGAAATCATAGACGTAAAGCATTTTCGACACATCGGGAAATACGGAGTTAAGCGGGGTGTCACTCATGCGACGTACGCTTTCGTCTCCAACGTCAAACAATGAAATGGAGTCTCCTTGTTTCCATTCGTCGTCACTTTCGTAGAAGATGGCCATTTCTGAACCTCCAAAGCCAAAGGCTTGTGTGATGGCGTTGTGGAAATCTTCAAAGTTGTCCGTTTCTTCGAGTGCAATGTCTCTAAAAACGTCCTCTTTGGTGTCTAAAATAAGTCTAAAATGATAAATCATAGCGGTGTAAATTAATGCGTAAAATCCAGTAGAGTTGCACACCAAACAGCAGCGTGGCTACTACTAGGTGTAGTGGTTGGGTTGCGAATGGGAAGTCGAAATAGAACATGGCAATGCCAAGTGCTACTTCTCCTCCGATTAGCCAAAGTATACGTCTGATAAAAACCTTTTCTAGTTGTTCTTTGACCACACTTACAAACAACCAAGCATTTGCAAGGAGTACGAGAATGGACAAGCTTCTGTGGATATAAAAGCTGAGTTCTGGAGTAGCAAGCCAGTACTGCGGGGAGTCATACCCCCAACGCACCACTTGTGTGTCTATATATTGTCTCACTTCTATTCCCAAAGCGATTTGAACAAGCGTTAGTACAAAAGTGCTGTAAAGCAAGATGCTAATTTTTCGCGAAGGTTTTTTGCTCAACCCAAACGATTTTGATGCCACCCTGA
>QXZR01000089.1 GCA_009886265.1 Flavobacteriaceae bacterium | reverse complement strand
GTTGCCGCTGTATTTATAGCACAAGCCTTTGGTATGGATTTAAGCTTAGGTGCACAATTGGGTATTATTGCCACGGCAACACTCGCCTCCATTGGCTCTGCAGCTGTTCCAGGCGCAGGGATGGTGATGTTGGTAATTGTCTTGGCGCAAGCGGGTATTCCTGAAGCGGGCTTGGCCTTAATTTTTGCTGTCGATAGACCGCTTGATATGTGCCGTACGGCAGTTAATGTTACAGGAGATGCATCAGTATCCATGATGGTCGCCAAATGGCTTGGTAAACTTGGAAAGCCCAAAGTCAAAAACTGGGACGATCACTACAAAAACTAGTCAATAAACCGTTCTGCATGTTGATTTGAAAGCAAGCAGTTGGTTGCGCCAAACCAGTGTTTTCTGTTTTTAGCGATTACTCCATATACAAACCTCTGTAAAAAACCCGGTGTTATATAAAACACAAACACCATCCATTTCACTTTAGGTAGTTGCTTTATGATGTATTTTACTGCGTTGTGGTGTGACAACAACTCTTGATTGGGTGTTAATACCGCTACTGTTTCCGAAGATAGCTTATAGGGTTTTGCAAAAGTGCTGTTTAGGGCACTAAATGAAAAGTGCTTGTGCGTGTCGTGCTTTAGTATATACTGCACACTCTTGCTGCATAATAAACAGGAACTATCGTAAAAGATAACTGCGCGTTTCACTTCTTGTTTCTTTCCACTAACTCAAGGGCTTCCACGTTTACCTGCGTGGTAAAAATACCATAGTTAACGATGGCCTTTTTCTTTTCTAGCGTGTCTATGGTGCCAACTGCCTTTCCATCAAACATGCGCACTTTGTCACCAATATTCAATGTTACTTTTGGGCGAAAGTTTTCTTTTGGCTTGATCTCTTTTTGCTTCTTTTTTTCTTCGCGAACCACTTCTACCTTTTCAACTACTTCTTTCTTAATTGCACGCTTTTCTTGTTGTTCTTTTTTGTGTGCGGCATTTGTCTTTCGCTTTCGTTTTGCGTTTTCGGTTTCTACAATTTGCAATAACTCAGAAATAAGTGGACGCTTTTTGTTTGTGATAAAAAAACGTTCTGCCGCATCGTTTACTTTATTACCAAGCACAATCATGCGTTTTTCTTGGTCAAATAGTTCTTGATAGCGCTCAAGCTTGAGCTTCACCTTGGCATTCAGCGTTTCCAGTTTGTCGTTTTCCTTTTTGTTTTTAATCGAAGTTTCTTGCAGTGCTTTAGAAGTCTTACTCATGCTGGCACGCTCCTTCTGAAGTTTGGCTATACTGGCATCAAAACGAACTTTACCTCTTTCAATTTTCTTTTTTGCCTTGTTGATTAGGCTGTAAGGGATGCCATTTTTCTCGGCTACCTCAAAAGTAAACGAGCTGCCTGCTTCTCCTGTTATCAAATGAAAGGTGGGTTGAAGACTTCTGCCGTCAAACTGCATATTGGCATTGGTCATGTGCGGTAGTTCGTTGGCCAGCAGTTTAAGGTTTGAATAGTGGGTAGTAATGGCACCAAAGGCATTGCGCTCATAAAAAACTTCAAGGAATATTTCAGCCAATGCACCACCCAGTTCTGGATCTGAACCCGTCCCAAATTCGTCAATAAGAAATAGTGTTTTTTCATCACATTTTTTCAAAAAGCGTTGCATGTTCTTTAGGCGATAACTGTAGGTGCTCAATTCGTTCTCTATGGATTGGTTGTCACCAATATCCGTGAGTATACGTTCAAAAACACTCATGTGGCTGCTTTCATCCACAGGAAGCAAGAAACCACTTTGCAGCATCAATTGCAGTAGGCCAACCGTTTTGAGTGTGATGCTTTTTCCACCTGCATTAGGCCCCGAGATTACCACAATCCGATTTTCAGCATGCAAATGCACATCTTGTGGATAGGTGATGTTCTTCTTTCTCTTGTTGCTCAAATAGAGTAGGGGGTGGTATGCTTTTTTGATGTCAATTTCTTGCTTATCACTCAATATGGGCATTACGCCGTTCATCTCTTTGGCGTAATAGGCTTTAGCTGCGTGCATATCAATTAAAATCAGTAGGCTGGCGAATTGGTTAATGTCATCTACAAAGGGGCGCATATAGTTGGTAAGCGCACGCAGGATTAAATCAATTTCTTCTTTTTCGTCGTAAATAAGGTTTTGAAGCTCTTGGGTATAGGCTAGAGTGGTTTGTGGCTCTATATAAACAATACTGCCCGTTTTACTGCTGCCGTGGATTACGCCTTTCACTTTGCGTCGGTACATGGCCTTAACAGCCAATACACGTCTGCTCCCCATAACCGTTTCTCTGATGTCATCTAAAAAGCCAGAACCTTGATAGGTGCTTAATGCCGCACCAAAACTTTGACTTATTTTAGAACGAACCGCATTCATTTGTTTTCGGATAATATGAAGGTTGTCAGATGCACGATCTTTAACTTCCCCAAATTTATCAACAACACGGTTTATTTCATTTGGAATTTCTTTGATGGGTACTTGCCCATAAGTAGCTTCATATAAGGTAGGATAACGGTCTTTGTTCTTCTTAAAAAACGTGATGAGCGTATTGGCGGTATCGACGAGTAGCAACAACTTACGGAAGCCCTCAACTTCAATCTTGCTGTTTTCTACGTCTAGCAGCGATACTTCTTCACTGACGTCTTCAAAGCCGTGGTTGGGAATGGGTTTTTCCTCCGAAAACGAAATGGCGTATTCGTTTGTGCGTAACAAAGTCTTTTTAACCTCACCTGCATCACTCGAAGGCATGGTTGTCATCATCTGCGCTTTTCCAAGTGCTGTTGCACAGCGCAAGGCGGCTTGTTCTAGGACAACCCCAAATTCTAAATCATCGAGTGCTTTTTGCGCAATTTTTTTCATTTCAATTTTTGCTACCTTGAGGCAACACAAAAATAGCTTTTTTCATGAAGGTTCGACTGATAAAATCTTGGCAAACGCAGTTGGAGGATACAATTGATGCGCCTTACTTTGATAGACTGACCGATTTTGTTGCTAAAGAATATGGACAACTTAGCTGTTATCCACCTGAAAAAGATATTTTTAATGCTTTTAATTTATGTCCTTTTGAAGCGGTTAATGTGGTGGTATTAGGTCAAGATCCTTATCACGGCCCTGGGCAGGCGCATGGTTTGTGTTTTTCTGTTCCAGAGGGAATTGCACCACCCCCTTCGCTGATAAACATACTAAAAGAACTTCAGCAAGATATGGGAAAGCCATATCCTCCATCTGGTAGTTTAATGCCGTGGGCATCACAAGGGGTTTTGTTACTCAATGCTACCTTAACCGTTAGGGCAGGGCAGGCGGGAAGCCATCAAAAACAAGGCTGGGAAAAATTTACAGATGCCGTAATTGAAAAGCTATCATCAAGCAAAACGGGGTTGGTTTTTATGCTTTGGGGCAATTATGCTAAGCAAAAAGGCAAGCATATCAATAGGGAAAAACACCTAGTCCTTGAATCCGGACATCCATCACCGTTGAGTGCCAACAGAGGGTTGTGGTTTGGCAACAAACACTTCAGCAAGGTGAATGCTTACCTAAAAGCACAGGGAAAGCCAATTATAAATTGGTAATATTTTGTGAATGCGAAACAGCTAGAACACTGTTAGCGCCAGTTAAAACGAAGTTATCCACCGATACGTTTCACTTGATGTCCCTCGTTTTTGAGGAATGTTATGATTTTATCTCGCATATTCCCTTGAATAATGATATCATAATCTTTGACACTTCCACCAACACCACAGTGCTGCTTAAGCGTCTTAGCCAATGCTTTTAATGCATCTGGGGAGCCTTCAAAACCCTTAATAATGGTAACGGTTTTACCCCCACGTCCTTTATTGCTAAAGTGTGCTTCTAGGTATTGCTTTGCTGTTCCTGATTTTTTTTCAACGGGTGGGGTATAGGTACCCTCGGCTTCTGGAAACAGTTTTTTTAAATCCGATAAATCGCTGAGTTTGGCCATTATGCTTTTAATAAACCAAGGTCAATTAGTCGTTCTGTGAGGAAATCACCAGCGGAGATGTCATCGTATTGCTTGGGTTGCTGCTCATTGATGCAATGTGGTAACACGTCTAGTGGCATGGTGGCAATGGGATGCATAAAAAACGGAATGGAGTAGCGCGAAGTGCCCCACATTTCTTTGGGCGGGTTTACCACACGATGTATGGTAGACTTCAATACGTTGTTGGTGTGTCGTGAAAGCATATCGCCCACATTCACCATTAGTTCATTTTCTCCAGCAATGGCATCTATCCAATCTCCCTTGCGGTTTAGTACCTGTAACCCCCTGCCATGTGCCCCCATAAGCAGTGTAATCAGGTTTATATCGCCATGTGCGGCAGCGCGCTCCGCATTTTTTGGTGCTTGTTGAATAGGGGGGTAGTGGATGGGGCGAAGGATGCTATTCCCAGTAGCAACAAATGCATCAAAATAATGTTGTTCCAGACCTAAATGCAGCGATATGGCACGCAACAGCGCCATGGCTGTTTCTTCCAAAGCTTTAAAAGCTTTTTCTCCTACTTCATTAAAAGCAGGTAATTCTTCAACCATAATATTTGGTGAGTAGTGCGACTTTAATATTTCTGAAACTTCGGCATATTGCCCGAAATGCCAAAACTCTTTTAGGTCGGCTTCCTTCTTTCCTTTGGCATGTTCTTTACCAAAAGAGGTGTAGCCACGTTGCCCGGCTAAGCCTTTAATTTCATATTTCTTTTTGATGTCCTCAGGCAAATCAAAGAAGGCTTTTATTTGGGTATACAACTCATCGATGAGCGCTTCGTTTAAATAGTGCCCTGATATGGCAACAAAACCAATTTCTTCAAAGGCACGACCTAGGTCCACAGTAAATTGATGTTGTTGGGCTGAATTGCCCGATACAAAGTCTTGTAGGTTTAATGATGGAATTTTATTCATTTTACGAAAATAAGAATTACCCTATAATAGTTGACACATTGGAGTAGGGAAGTTTAAAAGCTGCTGCTACTTCGCGATTTGTTAGTTTGCCTCGATGCGTATTAATCCCTTTCCGTATTTCCACTGGAAGTTGGTCTAGTGATTTATTTAGGAGTTCCATGACATAGGGAAACGTTTTATTTGACAAAGCTTGGGTAGACGTTCGTGGAACAGCACCAGGCATATTGGCTACGGCGTAGTGCAAGATATCAGCTACGTAATAGGTAGGATTTTCATGGGTGGTGGGTTTAGTAGTTTCAAAACAACCTCCTTGATCCACCGCTACATCTACCAGAACGGAATAAGGCCTAAGGAGCGACAGCATTTCTTTGGTAATGAGTTTTGGCGCTTTGGCGCCTTTGACCAACACAGCACCAATTACGGCGTCTACAACGGGAAGTTTAGCCAGGATATTTTCTTTTGTGGCTAACAGGGCTTCGATTTTACCATCAAATATGTTCTCCAGTGCTGTTAACCGACTTTCATTGATATCACATATGGTCACATCTGCACCCATACCTACAAGTACAGCTGCAGCATTGGTACCTACAACGCCACCGCCCAAAACCAGCGCTTTGGCAGGGGCTACGCCCGTAACACCTCCTACTAATATACCACTACCACCTTGTGGTTTTTCAAGGTATTTGGCAGCCTGTTGTCCGGCAAGACGCCCTGCAACCTCCGACATGGGGGCCAAAAGCGGTAATGCACCGTTTTTATCTTCAATGGTTTCATACGCAATGCACGTAGCTCCAGAATGCAGCATAGCTTCTGTGAGCGCTAATGAGGCAGCAAAGTGAAAAAAAGTAAATAGGGTGTGATGTGGTTTGATTAAGGCGTATTCTTGCGGCAAGGGTTCCTTGACCTTAACGATTAAGCTAGCCTGCGCATATACGTCTTCCATGCTTGATACCATGGTAGCTCCTGAGCTTATATAATCGTTGTTTGAGAATCCTGCACCTAATCCCGCGTCTTGCTGTACAATTATCTTATGCGTTTGTGCTATAGCAGCTATATGTTGGGGCATAAGCCCAACGCGGTACTCATTGTTTTTACATTCTTTTGGTATTCCTACAATCATGGGGGGCATAATTTTGAAATTACTAATTTATATAAAACAGCAGACAAAAACATAATTTAACATAAGATAAATTATCATTCATATATTTGGTGAACTTTAATGTTTTAAATCAGCTTAATATATCTATTGTTAACAACCTATGGAAAAGAACAAAGGTTATAAGAAACAAATGAAAGTAAAATGAAATTAACTTTAATAAAAATTTTAACATGAACGACAGGCACAACGATTTGCTGCGCATACGCCCAGAGATCAAAAAGCACCAAACTTTTGACACGATGTCGGACGAGGAGCGTTTTCAAAACGCCACCCTACGCCCTGTTTTAAAATTGCAAAACCCCCTGCTCATTGCTGCATTTGTGAATTATGCCAACAAGCATAAGGGCGTGTTTTATGAGCTTTCACTAGAAAAACGCATGCAGTATGTTGAAACAGCCATTTGCAAGGATCAGAAGTTCCGCAACGCTGTAAAGGGCATGTTGATTGGCCAATTTACCGTAGCCGAATACACTTTCTACATTCAAAACTCTTCTAAGCTAAACAAGCGCATGATGAATTTGGTCATTGTACGCCTGCAAGACCAACTGCAGTTGTTGGTAGCAGACCGTTTGTCTAAAGCCGTTTAAGCTTTCTTGTTGACTTTTGGTGGTGCAGCTTCTTCCGCCAAGCGCCTATCTTCTTTTGCGACATAGCGTTTTTGGATGTTGCGATATAGCTTGTCTAAAACAACACGAAGCAAGATGGTCATGCCAAAATAAAGCAGCGCAAAGATTGCGATTGATTTGAGTAGGTTCATAAGATTAGGTTTGTTAAAGATAGGCATTTGTGCATTTTTTGTATCTTTATTCTTACCTAAATCTTATAACATGAAAAAACGTGAATCTGTACGTCATATTATGGCGGATGAACCTGTGGTACTACACCTTAACGATGGCTTAGGCCAAGCCGAGAAACTCTTTAAAAAACACCGCGTTAGGCATTTGCCCGTGGTTTCTGGTGCCAAAATTGTAGGTATTCTCAGCATGACCGACCTGGCACGTATCAGTTTTGTGGACAGCTATGACCCACACGATTTTACCATAGACACCTCGGTTTATTCGATGTTTACACTCGAGCAAATTATGGTCCGTAAACCTAATTGTATCCCTGACACGGCCACCATTAAGGAAGCAGCCGAGATCTTTTTGGATGCCGATTTCCATGCGCTCCCAGTTGTGGATAAAAAGGACAACCTACTTGGAATTGTTACCACCACCGATTTGATTAAATACCTGCTGGAGCAGTATTAGGCTTTAATTGAAAAGAATTCCTCGCGGCGCTGCCTCGAGAATAGTTCGTTTCAAGAAATTCTTTATTTAGCTGAAAGGCAATACACTACAAAAATTTGCGGTGGAATTTTTCCACCGCAAATGGTTTTAGATGTATTTGATTATTTAAAAAAGCACTTTATTTTTGATGCACCACACGCTGTGGGAACGGAATTTCGATGCCCGCCTTGTCGAGTGCATTTTTGCCTTTTTCATAGATGTCAAAATAGACCGTCCAATAATCTTGTGGACTGGCATAGGGTCGCACGGCTAAGTTCACTGCCGAGTCGCCCAAGCTGTTTACGCCAACAAACGGAGGCGGATTGTTCAATACCTTATCGTGTTGGTTGACAACTTCATAGAGTACCTTTTTGGCCGCTTCTATGGATTCGCCATAGCCAATACCAAAGTCAAGATCCACGCGGATGGTACCCTCGGTGGCGTAGTTGGTAATTTCGCCATTGGCCACTGCCCCATTGGGTAGGAATACGGTTTTGTTTTCGGGAGTGAGTATAATGGTAACAAAAATTTGTATTTCTTTTACCGTTCCGGTATAGCCTTGACTTTCGATTAAATCGCCCACTTTGAAGGGTTTGAAAATCAGCAACATTACCCCGCCTGCAAAATTTTATAGGGTACCGCTCATGGCCATACCCACTGCCAAACCAGCAGCACCTAAAATGGCAATAAAAGAACTCAACTACGAAACCAAGAACATAAATCGGGTTGCAAGGAACCACGTGAAAAAAAATTGGAATGAAAAACTAAATATTATACCTGGGAAAAAATTCCTAAAAGAGTTAAATAAATGGCTAGTGGAACATTATAAAGTAAACTTTGGAAAAATTGAATTATCATCGGAATTAAGAAAAGATGAAATAGACAAAGAACTAAAAACAGTTATAACTAGTATTGATGAAATTAAAGACATTAAAGTCGAGTAGGTAAAGGGGAATCTCTAATATATAAAAAATGTGTTAACAACCCTGTCAATAAAACCCATCATAGCTTAAGTTCATCACCTAAAAACCATGTATTTTAATCCAAAGAAGGTGATACCAGAA
>QXZR01000088.1 GCA_009886265.1 Flavobacteriaceae bacterium | reverse complement strand
TGGAGATTGGATATATGAAGGAGAGGCCTCTTACTCCCTTACAACTGAAACTTCAAGTGGCGGTATATCAACATCTTCCGGTAATTTAACTTTAAGTGAAGTAAAAGTAGATAGAGCACCGCAGACAACATTTGGTATTAGCTTTGACACTAAAGTATCTGACGACCTATCGGTAGATATGCGTTATAATTACTTTGCTGACCAGTACGGCTTTATAGATATTGATAATGTTTTTGAGGCATCTATTTCAAATACTCAATACGAAGGAGAGAAATTAGACAACTATGGCCTTATGGATATTGGAGTTACATATGATTTTGATGCAGGATCAAACGATGTTAGATTAAGGTTAAATGTTTACAACCTTTTAGATGAGGTTTATTATTCTACTCGTCAGAAATATGGATATTATTATGGACCACCAAGAAACTTCAACTTAAGTTTACAGTACTTATTTTAAAAAATAAAGTTGTTTAATTATGAAAAAACCCTCAGCCTAGCTGAGGGTTTTTTTATTCAATGTCTTTAAGCCGTAGTTGAACGCTAACATTTCCCTGCCATACGTTTTCTTCTACAGCGTACGCAATGCGGAGTGGCGTTCCTTTTTTGAGCAATTCCATTTTTTCACCAAGCCCAAAGCCAATGGCATCTATGGGTGAACTGGAACCTTGAACGAACCTTGCTTTAAGATGACTTTTATCTTGCCCGACCAATTTCGCATATCCGCTATCCACAACGCCTTCTGTATAAAATACAGGACTTCTGTTTTCAGGGCCAAAGGGCTCCATTTGCTTTAGGATGCGCAATAGCTTAGGCGTGATGGAAGCAAAGGGTAGCACAACGTCAATATCAAGGGATTGTTCCTTTTGTGCCGCTGTTATTGTTTGAGCAACCTGTGCTTCAAAAGCAGCTTTAAAGGCCTCGTAGTTTTCTTCCTTTATGGTGACCCCAGCCGCGTATTTATGCCCACCAAATTGAATGATATGCGCACGGCAGGCATCGATTGCCTTATACACATCAAAGCCACGAACCGAGCGTGCAGATGCGGCTAAAATTCCTTCACCAGACTTGGTAAAAACCAAGGTTGGCCGATAATAGGTCTCAATAAGCCTTGAAGCAACGATGCCGATTACGCCTTTATGCCAATGCGGCGCATAGACGACGTTGGCCGCGTTGTTTTCTTCTTCATTCTCTACTATTTGCGCCAAGGCCTCTTTTGTAATTTCTTGTTCCACTTCACGACGCGAGGTGTTGTATGTTTCGACTTCTTGTGCTATTTTTTTGGCTTCTTCATCAGATGCTGAAAGCAGTAATTCAACAGCGTCAAGTCCGTGCTTCATGCGTCCAGCAGCATTGATTCTAGGCGCCATACCAAAAACTACATCCGAAATAATTTGCCCTGTTGGCTTATCGCGCATAAGTGCTTTTATGCCTGGTCTTGGATGGGTGTTGAGTTGTTGAAGCCCTAAAAACGCAAAGGCCCTGTTTTCGCCAATCATGGGAACGATATCTGCTGCAATGGCAACCGCAACAAAATCCAAATAGGCAATAATCTCATTTACTTCCTTCCCTTGTTGCTGTAACAATCCTTGCATGAGCTTAAAACCCACACCACAACCGCAAAGTTCTTTAAACGGATAGGCGCAATCGCTTTGCTTTGGATCCAAAACAGCCAAAGCATCTGGGAGCACATCGCCAGGCGTATGGTGGTCGCAAATAATAAGTTCAATGCCCAATGTTTTTGCATATGCCACTTGCTCGATGGCTTTTACGCCGCAATCCAAGGCGATCATAAATTTTATATTGGCTGCTCTTGCCGTGTCTATTCCTTTTTTGGATAGTCCATAGCCTTCGGCATAGCGGTCTGGAATATAGGGTGTGACATCAAGGTCTTGGCTACGTAAAAAATGCGTCAGTAAGCTTACCGAGGTGGTTCCGTCTACGTCATAGTCGCCATAAACCATAACGGCCTCTTTTTGGTCAATAGCCTGTTGCAGTCTTGCCACAGCCTTGTCCATGCCTTTCATCAAAAACGGATCGTGGAGCTGTCCTATATGTGGTCTAAAAAAAGCTTTTGCCTCTTCAAATGTGGTTATACCCCGTTGTGCAAGTAGCTGTGCAACAACAGCATCAACACCCAAGCAATCGATTAGATGTGCTATGGTTTCTTGAGGGGGCGTATCCTTTATATTCCAATGCATTACGATAATCCTTCTACCACTATTACAAACTCACCCTTGGGCGGGGTCTGTGTAAAATGGTCTGTGAGTGTTTTTAATGAGCCGCGAACGGTTTCTTCAAACTTTTTTGTTAGCTCTCTTGAGGCTGTCGCCCCACGATCTTCTCCTAAGTGCTCGGTAAGTTGCCCAAGTGTTTTTACTATTCGGTGAGGGGATTCATACAATACTATTGTACGTGTTTCTTCAGCTAAAGCCGATAGGCGCTTTTGACGTCCTTTTTTTGGGGGTAAAAATCCTTCAAAGACAAAGCGATCACTGGGGAGTCCGCTTAGTGTTAGTGCAGGGATTAGTGCTGTAGCTCCAGGCAGTGCCTCAACGTGAATATCAGCAGCTAAGCACGCGCGAACCAACAAAAATCCTGGATCAGAAACGCCTGGGCTGCCAGCATCAGAAACCAAGGCAATACACCCACCAGCTGTTAATTCTGAAACGATTCTGGGCACGGATTTGTGTTCGTTATGCATGTGAAAAGACCGCATAGGCGTGTCTATGTCGTAGTGCTTAAGTAGCTTGGCAGTGGTTCGTGTGTCTTCAGCCAAAATAAGGTCGGAAGCTCCCAATACTTCTATTGCGCGCAGCGTAATATCACCTAGGTTTCCAATTGGCGTTGGGACCAACCAGAGGCCTTCCATTTCTTGCTGTGTTGTATTTCTTTCCAAACCTTGTTTTTTATAAAGGAGTGCTACGCTTCGTAAAGTTGCGAAATATGCGCCATAAATGCAGCAACATCACTTTCTTTATCGCTCCAATTGTAATCGGGCTGCACTTGTTGCTCAATAAAGGTTATTGCTTCTGCTTTATTTTCTTTTGAATTTAACATGGACATGATGCGCTGAAAATCGGCATTGTTTCCCTCAAAAAGCTTTTCGGCAAAATCTATACGCACCGTTTCAAAAGCAATTTCAGTAACGGGCTGATGCAAAACATCTTCAAGCGCAGGTTGTGTTTCAACTATTTCAGCCGGCATTTCTTGCGTGTCTGTTTTTGCCTCAACGATGGCCATGATGGCCGCTGCTTTGTCGTGGATATCTGAAAGCGACATGCGATTTCGCTTACGCAAGATTTCATGCGCAAGGCTCATTAAGGCCTTTTCGGCAGTACTTTTTAAAACTTTTTCTTCTTCCATAATTTTGGCTGCCTAAATTTAATACTTTTGAATGGTACTTACGCACTAAAGCGTTTGAAAACAGTAGGATAATATGTTTCTCGAAAACACAGGGCACAAAAACGAATCGTATGGCTGGATTGAGGTCATCACGGGCTCTATGTTTTCAGGTAAAACCGAGGAACTTATCCGCCGATTAAAACGCGCAACGTTTGCCAACTTAAACGTAGCGATTTTTAAACCTGAAGTAGACAATCGGTACGGAACTGATAAGGTTGTTTCTCATGATGCAAACGAAATTATTTCCACAGCCGTACCTGCTGCAGCCAATATCCGCTTATTAGCAGATAACTGCGACGTGGTGGGAATAGACGAAGCCCAGTTTTTTGACGATGAGATTGTCCGGGTTTGTAACGATTTGGCCAATCGCGGTATTCGCGTAATTGTTGCGGGGCTAGACATGGATTTTAAAGGGAACCCTTTTGGTCCCATGCCAAATTTGATGGCTACCGCCGAATACGTAACTAAAGTGCATGCGATATGTACTAGAACGGGTCAATTGGCCCATCACAGTTTTCGCAAAGGAGAAAACGACAGCCTAGTGATGCTGGGCGAAACCGAAGAATACGAGCCTTTGAGTAGGGCCGCATTTCACAAACTTATGGTTCGTGAAAAAGTACGTAAAATGAATGTCACTTCCGAAACGGTGACACCAAAAAAAAGCAAAAACGCCTAAGGCAATATGAGCGAAACCGTTCTTGAAATTCACCTGCCCAACTTAAGGCACAATTATACTTTCTTACGAAATCAATTGTCAGCTAATACCAAGCTGCTCGCTGTCGTGAAGGCTTTTGGTTATGGTAGTGATGCCGTTGAGGTTGCAAAATGTTTGGTCGCTCAAGGCGTTGATTATTTAGGCGTTGCCTATGTACATGAAGGCGTAGCCCTTCGAAAAGCAGGCATAACCACGCCTATTTTGGTACTCCATCCACAGCTGCCAAACCTAGACGCATTGATTGAATACAAGCTTGAACCAAGCGTTTATGGCCAACGTATTTTGGATGCGCTGTTATCAAAAATAAAGGAATCAAATGTGAGCCATTACCCCGTCCATTTAAAATTTAACACCGGGCTTAATCGGCTAGGCTTTAACCCAAAAGATGCCACGGCACTTTTAGAACTGTTTAAAGACAACGCCCTGTGGTTGTTGCTTCAAGGAGTATATTCTCACCTGGCTGCTTCTGACGATGAAGGCGAAAGTGCATTCACCAAAACACAACTAAAAACCTTTTCAGAAATTGTGGCTGTTTTTAGCCCAACGCATCCCAAAACAACCTTCCACGTGCTGAATACTTCAGGGGTTTTACATTTTCCGGAGGCACAATACAATATGGTACGTACGGGCATTAGCCTCTATGGCTATGGAAATCATCCAAGTGTTGACGCTCAGCTCAAACCGGTACTTAGGTTGCGGACGGTGATTTCTCAAATCCATACACTTGAAGAAGGCGATACCTTAGGCTACAACCGTGCTTTTGTAGCAAAGGCCAAAACCAAAACAGCAACACTGCCGTTGGGTCATGCTGATGGAATTGGCAGAATCTACGGAAACGGTAAGGGCTATGTGATGATTAATGGACAACAAGCAAGCATCCTTGGAAACGTGTGCATGGACATGATTATGGTCGATGTAACTTCGATTAACTGTCAAGAAGGAGATGAGGTCGTAGTTATTGGCCCTGATGCCAGTGCAGAAAACGTAGCCAATGCGGCAGGGACGATTTCTTACGAATTAATCACAGGCCTTTCACATAGGATACAGCGAAAGGTTATCACTTAAAAAGTTACAAAACAAACAAACTGTTATTTTTTTGATAAACAGCAGCATGCTTCTTTATTTAAAGCAGATATGCCGTACATTCGCAGCAAAAATAAACACATGCGCGTAGCAGTAGTAGGCGCCACCGGTATGGTTGGCAATGTAATGTTAAAAGTATTGGCAGAACGCCAATTTCCCATCACGGAATTGATACCTGTAGCTTCGGCTCGTTCGGCGGGCAAGCAGTTGACCTATAACGGTAAGGATTATACGGTTGTTACCCTAGCGGATGCCGTTGCCCTAAACCCAGACGTTGCCTTGTTTTCTGCAGGCGGCGACACTTCGCTTGCTTGGGCACCAAAGTTTGCTGCCATTGGTTGTACGGTAATTGATAACTCTTCGGCCTGGCGTATGCATCCCGATCACAAGCTCATCGTTCCTGAAATCAATGCGAACGAACTAACGGCTGAAGATAAAATTATTGCAAACCCAAACTGCTCTACCATTCAGATGGTGATGGCACTAGCGCCCATTCACCGTGCATTCGGTATTGAAAGAGTAGTTGTTTCTACCTATCAATCCATTACTGGAACAGGTGTTAAGGCAGTACAACAATTGGAAAACGAATACGAAGGTAAAGAAGGCGAAATGGCCTACCCACATGCCATTCACCGCAACGCCATTCCACATTGTGATGTTTTCCTGGACAATAATTACACCAAGGAGGAAATGAAATTGGTAAACGAAACGCACAAAATTTTAGACCCTAACATTCGGGTAACGGCTACGGCAGTGCGCATCCCTGTTGTGGGCGGACATAGCGAATCGGTAAACCTAACCTTAAGCAAGCCTGCCGAACTAGACGAGGTTCGTCAAGTACTTGCTGCAATGCCCGGCGTTGCGGTACAGGACGACATCAACAATAATGACTACCCGATGCCACTTCAGGCACAGGGGAAAGATGAAGTTTTTGTGGGCCGTTTACGAAAAGATACCTCACAAGAAAATGGTTTAAACTTGTGGATAGTTGCAGACAACTTGCGTAAAGGTGCTGCTACCAACACAGTTCAAATTGCGGAATATTTAGCAGAGAATAATTTAATTTAATTTTTTCTACATTTAAGAAAAATTAAAAATATGCGCCCCTATTTATTCCTAATTTTCGTAGCGCTGGTTTCCTCTTGCGCCAAAAAATCACCCATTATGTATCCCGAAACCAAAAAAGAAATTGTTATCGATAGCTTTTTTGGACAAGCTGTAGAAGACCCATACCGCTGGCTAGAAGATGACCGCTCAGCAGAAACAGAAGATTGGGTAACACGCCAAAATGCGGTTACGTTTGACTACTTAGACCAGATCGATTATAGGTCTGAGCTGGAGGAGTCCTTGACAAAGCTTTGGAACTACGAAAAACGCTCAACCCCTTTTGTTGAGGGTGACTACACCTATTTCTATAAAAACGACGGACTACAAAACCACTATGTTTTGTATCGTCAAAAAGGAGAAGCTGCTCCAGAAGTTTTCTTAGACCCAAATGCCTTTTCTGAGGATGGCACTACTTCCTTAGCTGGCGTTCGCTTTACCAAAGATGGCAGCCGCTTGGCATACCTTATTTCTGAAGGAGGCTCCGATTGGCGTAAGATTATTGTCATGGAAGCTGCTTCAAAAAATATAATCGAAGACACGCTGGTTAATGTAAAGTTTAGCTCGGTTTCTTGGCGTGGCAACAAAGGTTTTTATTATTCGTCATACGACAAACCAGAGGGCTCTGAGCTCTCTGCCAAAACAGACCAACACAAGTTGTATTACCATAAGTTAGGAACGCCACAAGCTCAAGACGAGGTTATTTTTGGCGGCAACCCCAAAGAAAAGCACCGCTATATAGGAGGCTATGTTTCTGACGACCAACGCTATTTGTTTATCAGCGCTTCCAACACTACTTCTGGGAATAAACTATTCATGATGGACTTGGAAAATCCCAAAGCAGGCATAAAACCCATTGTTAATCACGAAGATTCAGACACCTATGTGTTAGAAACCGAGAAAGACAAGTTATTTTTAGTAACTAATCTAAATGCTCCCAACAAAAAATTAGTAACGACTTATGCCGATCGCCCAACGCCAAATTATTGGAGGGACTTAATCCCAGAAACCGAAAACGTATTGAGCATCAGCAACGGTAGTAATTATTTCTTTGCTGAGTATATGATTGATGCCTTGTCTAAGGTCTACCAATACGACTATGACGGCAAACTGGTACGAGAAATTAAGTTACCAGCCGCTGGAAGCGCAGGTGGGTTTAGTGGCAAAATTGATCAAGAAACACTGTACTACAGCTTTTCAAATTATCACACGCCATCCTCTTCTTTTGCATTAAACCCAAAAACGGGAGAAACCAGTCAATATTGGACACCAGAAATTGACTTTGATGCAAATGATTTTGAGTCCAAGCAGGTGTTTTATAGCTCTAAGGACGGGACAAAAGTACCCATGATGATTACCTATAGAAAAGGGCTTGAACTTACGGGAGACAACCCAACCATTTTATACGGTTATGGCGGATTCAACATAAGCCTTACACCTTCTTTTAGTATCACCAATGCCGTTTGGTTAATGCAAGGGGGTGTTTATGCCGTTCCTAATTTGCGTGGAGGAGGAGAATACGGAAAGGAGTGGCACGATGCGGGAACACAAATGAAAAAGCAAAATGTGTTTGATGATTTTATTGCTGCAGCGGAATACCTTATTGAAAACAAGTATACAAGCCCAGAATACCTCGCCATCCGTGGCGGCTCAAATGGCGGATTGCTGGTAGGCGCATGCATGACACAACGCCCAGAACTGTTTAAAGTCGCACTGCCTGCCGTTGGGGTTTTGGATATGTTGCGATACCATACATTTACTGCTGGCGCTGGTTGGTCCTATGATTACGGTACGGCCAATCAGTCCGAGGAAATGTTTGCGTATTTAAAAGGGTATTCACCCGTGCACAATGTTGATGCGAACACGCCTTATCCTGCTACTTTGGTTACCACGGGAGATCATGATGACAGGGTCGTGCCTGCACATTCATTTAAGTTTGCAGCACAGTTGCAAGCCAATCAAAGTGGCCAAAACCCAGTACTGATACGGATTGAAACAGATGCGGGTCACGGCGCTGGCACACCAGTGAACAAAACCATCGAGCAATACGCAGACATATTTGCCTTTACGCTTTATAATATGGGATTTAAGGTGCTTCCAAACAAAAAAGTGAAAGGCTAGTTTTACTAGGCTTCATCTTCCATTTCAAAGTCCTCCATAAACTTGGTGGTATAGTTCCCTGCAACATATTCAGGGTGATCCATCAATTGCCGGTGGAACGGAATAGTTGTCTTTACGCCCTCAATAACAAATTCGTCTAATGCACGTTTCATTTTGTTAATGGCTTCTTCACGCGTTTGCGCTGTGGTAATTAGCTTGGCAATCATCGAGTCGTAATGCGGGGGTATCATATACCCGCCATATACGTGGGTGTCTAAACGCACACCATGACCGCCAGGGGTATGAAGCGTCTTGATTATACCCGGAGACGGACGAAAGTCGTTGTAAGGATCTTCTGCGTTGATGCGACATTCAATCGAATGAAGCTTTGGTATATAGTTTTTTCCTTCGATTGGCTTTCCTGCAGCAACTTTTATTTGTTCTGCGATCAAGTCAAAGTCAATGACTTGTTCTGTGATGGGATGCTCCACTTGAATACGTGTATTCATCTCCATAAAATAAAAATTACGGTGCTTATCAACCAAAAATTCAACGGTTCCCGCTCCTTCGTATTTAATGAATTCTGCCGCCTTAACTGCAGCAGCCCCCATTTGTTTACGAAGCTTATCGGTCATAAATGGCGAAGGGGTTTCTTCGGTTAATTTTTGGTGTCTTCTTTGAACAGAACAATCACGTTCAGATAGATGACAGGCTTTTCCAAAAGCATCTCCAACAATTTGGATTTCAATATGCCGCGGCTCTTCGATTAGCTTTTCTAGGTACATATCATCGTTACCAAAGGCAGCCTTAGATTCTTGACGAGCATCTTCCCAAGCCTTTTCAAGATCTTCTTCTTTCCATACGGCACGCATCCCTTTTCCACCACCACCGGCAGTAGCTTTTAGCATCACGGGGTATTTGGCCTTTTTGGCCAGCTTTTTACATTCCTCAAAGGTCGGAATAATTCCCTCAGAACCTGGAATTGTTGGCACACCTGCAGCTTTCATGGTTGCTTTAGCGGTGGCCTTGTCGCCCATTTGCTGAATCATTTGCGCAGAAGCGCCAATGAATTTTATTTTGTGCTCTTCACAGATTTTAGAAAATTTGGCATTTTCAGACAAAAATCCATAACCAGGGTGAATGGCATCTGCATTGGTAATTTCAGCCGCCGCAATGATATTAGGTATCTTAAGATAAGACTCACTACTTGGCGCAGGCCCAATACAAACAGCTTCATCGGCAAAACGGACGTGCAAACTGTCGGCATCTGCTTTTGAATAAACAGCCACCGTTTTGATTCCCATTTCACGGCAAGTACGGATAACACGTAGTGCTATTTCGCCTCTATTGGCGATAAGAATTTTGTTAAACATAGGTCGGGCTTTAGGCAGGATCAATAACAAATAATGGTTGGTCAAACTCAACAGGTGTAGAGTCTTCAACCAAAATCTTTACGATAGTTCCGCTCATTTCTGCTTCAATCTCATTAAAGAGTTTCATCGCTTCAATAACACAAAGCGTATCGCCTTCGTTTACGTGATCGCCTACTTCCACAAAGTTAGGCTTGTCGGGAGATGGCTTACGGTAAAAAGTCCCAATGATAGGAGACTTAATGGTATCGCCTGCAGCTTCCGCTACTGGTGCAGTTTCCGCTTCAACTGGCGCAACTGGTGCGGCAGCAATTGGCGCAGGGGCAACAGGCACAGGTGCCATAGCTACGGGTGCTGCTTGTGGCATCATAGCCATAGGTGCTGCAGTCTCGCTCTTTTCTGTTTTGATGGTAATTTTAATTTCGCCCATCTCGAGGTTTACTTCACTTGCCCCAGATTTGGCTACAAACTTGATTAGGTTTTGTATTTCTTTTAATTCCATGGTTATTGTTTTTATGAGTTGTAAGCCCACGTCAGATAGCTAGCTCCCCAAGTGAAGCCACCACCAAACGCAGTGAATAGTAATTTTTGATTTTTCTTTAAAAGGTGTTCGTAATCCCAAAGCAATAGTGGTAATGTCGCTGCTGTGGTATTTCCGTAACGTTCAATATTGATTAACATCTGATCAGATTTGAGGTCTAAATGATTGGATATTGCATCTAATATACGTTTGTTTGCTTGATGTGCAACTACAAAGTCAATATCATCCTTCGATAAATCATTGCGCTCGAGCACTTGCGTAATGGCATTACTCATATTAGATACGGCAAATTTAAACACAGGACGCCCTTCCTGGTGGAGGAAATGTTGTTTCTTCGCCACAGTATCATTTGAAGCAGGCAGCATAGCCCCTCCCGCTTCTATTTTCAAGTATGTTCTTCCCTTACCATCAACACGAAGCACTTCGTCTTGAAGCCCAAGGCCTTCGTCGTTGGGTTCGAACAAAACAGCCCCAGCACCATCTCCGAAAATTACACATGTAGAGCGATCGGTATAATCAATAATAGAAGACATGGTATCTGCACCAATAAGCAATACTTTACTGTAACGGCCCGAACTTATATGTGAAGAAGCCGCAGACATACCAAACAAAAAGCCAGAACAGGCCCCTTGTAGGTCATAGGCGAATGCATTTGTTGCTCCAATTTCAGTAGCGACATAGGCCGCAGTGGAAGAAACAGGCATATCAGGGGTTGCGGTAGCTATTATGACCAAATCGATTTGTGCGGGGTCAAGATTTTTTTTGTCAAGTAGTTTTTGCGCGGCTTTGATGGCCATAAAAGAGGTGCCCAGTGAAGTGGGTTTGAGGACGCGTCGCTCTTTGATACCTGTGCGCGAGACAATCCACTCATCGCTTGTATCTACCATTTGCTCTATATCAGCATTGGTGAGCACATGCTCGGGAACGTAGCCTCCAACGGCGGTTATGGCTGCAGTTTTGGTAGTCATATAAACCGAATTGTACAAAAGCACAATTCTACAAGTTTTGCCCAAAATTAGTCAAAAACAACCCGTTTCGACCAAAAAAAGGTTAAAATTTATCAAAAAGACACAAAAAAAGCGCCTTTTACGAAAGGCGCTTTATATACTTTTAGCTTTAAAAACTATGCTTCAGCTTCGGCAGAATTGTCAATTAAAACCTTGCCTCTGTAGTATAGTTTTCCATCATGCCAATGTGCACGGTGGTAAAGATGTGCTTCACCAGTAGTTGTGCATGTTGCAATTTGAGGCGCTACGGCCTTATAGTGCGTGCGGCGTTTGTCGCGACGCGTTTTGGATATCTTTCGTTTAGGATGTGCCATAACAGCTGTTTTAGTCTTTTTTTAATTTCTTTAACGCATCCCACCGGGGATCCGTTATTTCACTTTCATTGGTGCTTTCACCAGGATGTAACTCATCTAGACGGTCTAACAAATCTGATTGAAGACTGCCATTTTCTATACCAGGATGTACTTTTTTTTGTGGCACTGCCAACACAATGGTTTCAAACAGTGTCTGTGCAATATCTAACTGGTGTGATCCATGCGGTAGTACCAATAGATGTTCATTTTCATCATTAAATTCCTCGCCAAACTTCACCACCAACTCATGCGTTGGGTTCAAGGGCAAATCAAACAATTCGTTGGTTAAATCACAACCAACACGAACGTGTCCAGAAACCGTAAACTGTACTTCTAGCATACTGGCTTTTTTGGTCAAATTAATCTGAACAACTAGCGCAGTACTACTGAATTCGGTATAATCAAAAGCATCAAAGAACTTGTTTGTAATGTCGCGATTAAAATGATGTATTCCTTCTTTTAATCCAGCGAAAGCCAACACAAAGGGGGCTAAAACATTCTTATTATCGCTCATTACAGTCGGCAAATATATAAAATTTGGTGGGACAGCCCTCTATTTAATCCGTCTTTTGACGGTTATTGTATATCGCACAGGCCATCTGCACGGCAGCAGCGAAAGAAACATGACTTGCAACGCCTTTTCCTGCAATATCAAAAGCAGTTCCGTGATCTGGGGAAGTACGCACAAAAGGCAGCCCAGTAGTTACGTTTACTCCTTGTCCAAATGCCAAGGTCTTAAACCCAACCAAGCCCTGGTCGTGATAGCATGATAAAACCGCATCAAAATTCCGATAGCTTTTCTGTCCAAAAAAACCGTCGGCGGCAAAAGGACCAGAAATCTCAACTCCTTCTTTTTTTAAGGCCGCAATAGCGGGTTTTAAAATAGCATCATCTTCGTTGCCAATAACCCCTTGATCGCCCGCATGTGGATTTAATCCCAGCAGGGCTATTTTAGGCATTTGACAACCAAAATCGTTTTCTAATGTTTGGTTTAGTTGTTTTGTTTTCTGTGTGATTAAATCTACCGTTATGGCAGCTGTAACCTTGTGCAGTGGAATATGATCTGTTAATAGCGCCACCCGAAGTGCATCATGCCCCAACAACATTAAGGCATTGCCGCCCCACAACGCACCCAAATAGTGTGTGTGCCCCGCAAAAGGAAAATCAAGACTCTTAATGGATGCTTTATTTATGGGCGCTGTAACAAGCGCATGGGCCTGTCCTTTTTGGACTGCAACAGCAGCAGCTTGCAGCGACTCAAATGCGGCAACCCCTGCCTTAGCTGTTTGCTTGCCAAAAGCTACTTCAGGAGTGTCTTGCCATATCGTAGCAATATTTAACACACCCTGTTTAGGCGTTATTTCCATTAAGTCCAAAGGAACTTGCGTATTAAAAAGGGCTTGTTGTTTTTGTACAAAATCTACGCTGGCATATACCACAGGAATGCACTGCTCAAACAGGCTGTTATCTTGAAACGTTTTCAATATAATTTCAACGCCAACCCCGTTTGGGTCACCAATAGAAATTGCAATAATGGGTAACGCAGGCATTTTGTGTATTTTTGCTTGGCAAAGGTAAAGGATTCACCGCTTATGTTTACAGGAATTATAGAAACGATGGGTACCATAACACGCATTGAACGCGAAGGCGGAAATGTGCACTATTCGCTTTCGAGCAATATCACCCACGAACTTAAGGTAGATCAAAGTTTAGCACACAACGGCGTATGCCTTACGGTAGTTGCCATTGACGGAGACCAGTATACGGTTACCGCCATACAGGAAACTTTGGACAAAACCGCACTAAAGCAGTGGGCTGTTGGGGATAAAATTAATCTTGAACGCGCCATGCGGCTTGGCGATAGGCTAGACGGACATTTGGTGCAAGGCCATGTAGACGAAGTAGCTACTTGTACTAGTGTTGAAGACCAAGATGGCAGCTGGTTGTATCGCTTTGCATATAGCGAAGACTCTAAAAACATGACCATTGAAAAAGGCTCTATTTGCGTGAACGGCACCAGTTTGACTGTTGTGGGTTCAACAGCCCATACTTTTGGGGTGGCCATTATTCCATACACGTATGAGCACACTGTTTTTCACCAACTACAGAAAGGCGATTTGGTTAATATTGAATTTGATATGGTGGGCAAATACATAGCCAAAATGCGCTAGTAACACGCACAATTGTTTTTATTTCTCGGTTTTTATATATTTAGGTTCCCAAATACTTTTTATAATGAAACCTATTTACATACTCTTTACTTTTGTGGGTGTGGGCTTCTTAAACGCCCAAACCCTAGTTATTAATGAAATAGACCCAGACAGCCCGGGCGCTGATACTGCAGAGTTTATTGAGCTTTATTCCTCAACCCCCAACCTCGCATTGGACGGCTATGCGCTGGTCTTATTTAACGGCGGCGGTGATGCCAGTTATGCTGCTTATGATTTGGACGGGCAAAGCACCGACGCCAACGGCTATTTTGTTATTGGTGATAGCGGAGTTGTTGGTGTATCTATAACCTTATTGTCTTCTGGTATTCAAAACGGTGCTGATGCGGTGGCACTTTATAAATCCAACAAATCAGACTTTCCGGCAGACACACAAGTGACTACCGCTAACCTAATTGACGCTGTTGTCTATGACAGCGATGATGCAGATGACACGGGCTTGTTAACGGGCTTAGGCAAAACGGTTCAGTACAACGAAAATGCTTCTTCAGATGCGGCTAATCATTCCTTGCAACGCCAATCAGATGGTAGTTTTAAAACAGGCACGCCCTCTCCAAATACGGCGAATGCGGTACTTAGTATAGCAACAACGGAAATTTCGGGGCTGCGTATCTATCCCAATCCCGCTTCACAAATGCTTTATGTCGAGGGATTGACGCAAACCGCTACAGCACGTATTTATGCCCTTACAGGACAGCGTATCTTGACCAAGCCAATACGCCACAGCCTTGATGTTTCACATTTGACGACAGGTATTTATATGCTCAGCTTGACGCATAAAGGAACAACCACAACGCAAAAGCTTATCAAAAAATAAGTCTTTATTTCATTTGGTATAACCACAGCGCAGGATTTTGTGGCGTGGTGTTTTGGAATAGGCTGAACTGCAGTGTTGTCTTGCCCGTATCTTTGTTAGTGAATATTTGTCCAATAGCTTGTTTTGCAGTAACGCGGTCACCTTTTTTGACATAGACCTTACTGAGGTTCTTGTAGCCTGTAATATAGTTACCATGCTGAACGAGAACTATAGGGTTGCTGCCTTTAAACTGCATAATATTTAACACTATTCCCTCAAAGACGCTTCTAGCAGTTGCGCCAGCCGGAACCGAAAGTGTTACGCCATTGCTCTTGATGGTAGTGGTGCGAACCACAGGGTGACGTTGTGTACCAAATCGTTGTGTAACAATTCCCTTTTCTACGGGCCAAGGCAAGCGCCCTTTGTTGGAAACAAAGCTGGCAGCAAGAGCTTTGGCCTCTGGGGTTAACACAAAGCCCCCCGTTTTTGTTCCTGCTTTTTTGTTTGATGCGGCAATAGCCTCCCGAATAAGGCGCGCAATTTCTTTATCAATAGCCTCTCGTTGTTTTTGCTTTTTCTTGATTTGTGCAGTGTAATTTTTTTCTCGTTTTTTCAGCTCCAAAACAAGGGTATTTTGCCTTTTTCTAATGCTGTCTAATTCTTTTTGTGCTTTCCTGTTTTCTTCAATGAGTTGCTTTTTGTCCTTGCGCTGCGCCACCAAGTCTGTGGTGTATTGCTGTAAGGCTTTGGTTTTGGCAGCTATCTGCTCTCCTTGTTGTTTGCGGTAGGCGGCATATTGCTTCATATACGCCATGCGTTTGTAAGCCTGCCAAAAACTTTCAGAAGAAAGCAAGAACATCAAACGATTTTGGGTGGACTGATTTTTTCGCGCGGAAACAACCATTTCGGCATAATCCTTTTTTAGTGACGTGAGTTCGGCCCTTAGCTTTTCTATGTTGCGTAGGTTTACATTTATTTCTTGGTTGAGTCTATTTATCTGGCGGTTGGTGAGTCGAATCAACGCATCTTGCCGATCCATTTTAAGTTGAACCGTTTCTACTTGTGTTAGGACATTAGCGCGCTTTTTAGCACTTGTTTTTATCAATGCATTTATCTGAACAATTTCTTGTTGCAACCGCTTTTTCTGGGCTTCAAGTGCCGCTTTTTTGTCTTGAGCCAAACTCAAAACAGGGATAAGTATCAAAAGCCAAATCCACTTTTTCATGGCAGGTTAATTTTTGTATAACCTCTTGGGATTTCAAAAGGCATTTTAAACTTCCCGTTTAATTGCGTTTGCTTGGATTGCAATCTCAACTTGGTTGTCTTGTCTACACCACGCAAGCTAGCATTCAGCTGTTCGGGAACCCATTGGTTGTCAATTTGCTTATAACCATCATAATCCACGCGAACAGATGTTTCGCCGTCTGAAAGCTGTTGGGAGATAAGCCTGAAAGCGGCGTCATAAGTCCAAATCAAGGAAACTCCTCTTTTTCGTGAGCTAAGCACATAGCTGTTTTGTGTAAACGTAAGCTTTGCTCGTTTGAGCGCACGTTTGTCCAGGGGGCTTGCTGTGATGATGTGCTCAATCATTTCATAGTCAACCGGCGCACCTAGTAGCTTTTTCACTTGCCTAAAATCAACCTGTGCATATTGCCTATTTATTTTTTCATAAAACTGAAGTTGCTTGGGCGTAATAAAAACACGAGCCAAGGGTACAATCACAGATCCGCTAACCCAGATTCCTTCGCCCTGCCTTAACCGCAGCGTAACGCTAACCTTTTGTCGTTTTCCTTCTCGCTCAAGCGAGGCTTGCCCACGCCATTGCAAACTTTCAAAGCGCAGTGCGTTGTCTTCTATTTGTTGTTGAACCGCCCGTGGACGCAAGCTAGTATCAATGGCGCTGGTCGTTGCCACTGGAGTTAGGGATTTACACCCCATGACCACTAGCACCCCAAATCCAATAAGGCTCAGTTTTTTCATTTGTTATTCCAATTCTGAATAATCCCCAATACTCACTTGCTTCTGTGTTCCGCTATAACGGACATGGTTGCCAATCATGGCACCGTCCAAATGGGATTTTTCAATCTGGCAGTTTGTTTGAATCATGCTGTTTTTGACTGTACTATCCGAGATGACTGTATTGGCTCCAATAGATACATGAGGCCCAACAGTTGTGTTTTTAAGCACAACGCCATCTGCAATAAAACAGGGTTCAATAATTTGGCTATTTTCAAGCGTAGCCTTGCCGACAAGTTTTGCGCCCTCTGCTATCAAATAATCTAGCATGCGCCCATTGGTTTCGACAGTCACCGCGGGGTTTCCACAGTCCATCCATGCACTAACTTCTCCAGGAACAAAGCGCTTGCCATCTTCCATCATACGCAAAATACCATCGTTGATTTGGTATTCGCCACCATGTGTTAGCTTTTCGTCCAAAACGCTTTGTAAGGCATCTTTTAATAAGCTAATTTCCTTAAAATAATAAATCCCAATTACGGCTAGGTCCGAAACAAAATCACGGGGTTTTTCTATCAATGCACTTATGGCGCCCGTATTATCTAGTTGCACTACACCAAACTGTTCTGGGTTTTCCACTTGCTTTACCCAAATAACGCTGTCTGCTTCTGGATCGAGCGTTAAATCGGCGCGGATTAGGGTGTCAGCATAGGCAATAACTGCAGGCCCAGAAAGCGAAGGAGCTGCACACATTACGGCATGGCCTGTTCCAAGTGGCTGGTCTTGACGGTAAATACTTGTTTTGGCACCTAGGCTTTCAGACAGCTCTGTAAGTGCCGCAACGACCGCCTCACCAAAGTAAGCAGGGTCGCCCAGTACATAGGCAATTTCACTTACGGGCTCGGGAAGTAGCTTGGCAATATCTTGCACCAACCGTTGAACGATGGGCATCCCAGCTACTGGAATTAGTGGTTTGGGTACCGTGAGTGTATGTGGGCGTAAGCGAGAGCCTCTACCCGCCATGGGAACAATTATCTTCATATATTATTTTATACCTGTGCTACCAAAACCTCCGGCGCCTCTTTCCGTTTCTACTAGCGACGTAACTTCTGTCCAATCGGCACGTTCGTGCTTGGCAATTACCAATTGGGCAATGCGATCTCCCGAAGCTATTGTAAAAGGTTCGCTAGATAAATTTATAAGGATAACGCCAATTTCGCCTCTGTAGTCTGCATCAATTGTACCAGGGGCATTGAGCACGCTAATTCCTTTTTTAAGCGCCAAACCACTTCTTGGACGTACTTGTGCTTCTACTCCTATGGGGAGTTCCATAAACAATCCCGTTTTGATAAGCCCTCTTTCTAGGGGTTGGAGTGTAATGGGCTCTGGTGTATGCGCCCGCAAATCCATACCAGCAGATGCTAGTGTTTCGTAGGAGGGAAGGTCGTGAGCGGATTGGTTGACAATGTTAATTTTCATGATTTAAAAATAAGAAAAACAGCTAGCAACTACTATTGTCGTTACTTTGACTTATTGTCCTTTTGTAAACAGCTAAAATTACGACGAAATGGATCATTAGCCATTCGAAATTTTATTATTTAAAAACGAATGCTTGCTGGCACACATGACATATGTTCCACGACTATTGGTATGGAATAACGCTAAGGAGGTGTATGATGGCTGCTAATCGGGCCTTGGGTTTTTTATCGGCATCTATGATGTGCCAAGGTGCGTGCGCACTATTAGTATCCTCAAACATTCTTTTTTTGTAAGTGGTATATTCCATCCATAACTCTTGCGCTTTTTCGTCGGTTGGGGTCATTTTCCAACGTTTTAAGGGGTTAGATTTTATTTCCTCAAATCGCGCTGCTTGTTCCTCTTTGGTAATTGAAAAATACAATTTTATCAAGTGGATGTTGGCATGCACCAGCATGCGTTCAAAGTCATTGACTTGTGACATAAATCGCTCGTATTCTGTTTTTGTGCAAAAGCCATTGACGGGCTCTACAACCGCACGGTTATACCAACTGCGATCAAAAAATACAATTTCTCCTGGCTTGGGCAATTGATTGATATAGCGTTGAAAAAACCACTGCTTTCTTTCGTCTTCTGTGGGAATATTAAGCGCCACAATGCGGAAGTGTCTGGGATTGATATATTCTGTAATTCGCCGGATGGCACCGCCTTTACCTGCAGCATCGCGTCCCTCAAAGAGCACTACCACCTTTTGATCGTTTTTGATTACCCAATTTTGGAGCTTGATGAGTTCTTCTTGTTGTTTTCGCAAAGCGGTGTGGTACTTTAATTCCGCAAGCACTCTATCAGGGTCAATCCTCTTTCTTTTTAAAAGACTGTATTTTCCTAGTTTGGAATTAAACAAATCCATTTCTTCGGGGGTGTATTTTTTTGACTGCATAATGGGGCTTTAAATATCCAATTGAACGGCACTTCTGTGATAGCGCATTACCACATTCGGATCTGGTAAGAGTGTTGCCCTAGTGTCGCCCTTTCTGCTGTAGTCAAACTGTGACAGCACGTAGCGAATACTTTCCAATCGCGCTTGTTTTTTATCGTTGGCCTTTACAATAATCCACGGACTAAAATTGGTGTGGGTCTTGCTAAACATTTGCTTTTTGTATTTCGTATAATCATCCCAAAGTGTTTGCCCTTTTTCATCTACCGGACTAAATTTCCAGCGCTTTAGGGGGTTTTCTAAACGTGACTCAAAACGCTTCTTTTGTTCTTCCTTGGAAATAGAAAACCAAAACTTAATCACTTTTATATTATCTTCATAGAGCAAATGCTCAAATTCAGGTACCTGTTCAATAAACTTTTTATATTGTCGAGGTTCACAAAATCCCATGACAGGCTCGACGACTGCACGGTTGTACCAACTCCGATCAAAAAACACCAACTCCCCTGGATTGGGGAGCACCTTAATATATCGCCTAAAGTACCACTGACCTCGCTCTACATTGGTGGGCTTGGTAAGTGCCACTACGCGAGCCTTTCGTGGATTTAGGTGTTCTTTAAAGCGTTTGATACACCCACCTTTTCCAGAAGCATCTCTGCCTTCAAACAAAACAGCTACACGCATTTGTTTTTTAGCAATCCATTGTTGCAGATTAACCAGTTCGGATTGCAGCTCACGCAACTCGGCTTCATACTCGAGTTTTTTAAGTGTTTTGGAAACAGGAATATTATTTTCGGCTGCGGTTAGGAGTAGCTCTTTTTTTGTTGTCGCGTTAACGAGATGGTCGTAGGTAAACTTCATTTTTATGGGATTGGGTGATAAGGGTCATAATTTGGGGGCTTGATTCAAATGTATAAAAAATATAGTCATCAATACACAAGCATACAATATAGCCTAGTGTAATAAAGCACTTTCTCTTATAGAAAATCGAAAAAGGAAATTGAATTAGCCGTTCAGTGCTTCGGCACCACCTACAATTTCTAGGATTTCGTTGGTAATCGCCGCCTGACGCGCTTTGTTGTATGTCAGCTTCAGTTGATCGCGAAGCTCAGTTGCATTGTCTGTTGCCTTGTGCATGGCGGTCATACGTGCCCCGTGCTCACTGGCAAAGGAATCGCGAAGCGCCTTAAACAATTGCATTTTAAGTGCTTTTGGAAGCAGGGTATTGAAAATGGCTTCTTTGCCCGGCTCGTAGATGTAATCTGTTTCTGTTTGATTTTCACTAGCTTCAGGAACCAGAGGTAAAAACGGCTCTACAGTCACCAATTGGGTAGCCGCATTTTTGAATCGGTTGTATACCAAGTGTACTTCGTCATAAGCTTCGTTTACAAAGCCATCCATAAGCTGTTGCGCTAGTTCAGCGGCATTGGCATAGGTCAAATCATCAAATATGGCAGTTTCGTATCCTTCCATATCAAAGTCTTTGCTCAAGATGTCATTGCCTTTTTTACCGACGCTAAATACAGCCATAGCTGTTTCGTTCGAATCGGCATGCGCTTTAACTGCTTTGACGATGTTGGCGTTAAACCCACCACATAGACCACGGTTCGAGGTGATGGCTACATAGACCGCGCGTTTAACAGGGCGCACCGTTGTATATGGACTTTCATTGTCTTGGGCACCACTTAAGTTTTGTAGCAATTCGGTAAGCTTGGCTGCATAAGGGCGCATGGCCGTAATGGCATCTTGCGCTTTTTTGAGCTTGGCTGCCGATACCATTTTCATGGCACTGGTAATCTGCATCGTAGATGATACAGAGCTTATCCGGTTGCGTATTTCCTTAAGGTTTGCCATTTGTTATGCGTATTGAGCGGCTAAATCAGTGGCTACTTTCGTCAAGGTTTCTGTAACCTCGTCTGTGAGTTTACCTGCTTTAAGCGTATCAAGCACACCTTGGTGCTTTGCTTTAAGCAACTCTAAATAGCTTTGTTCAAACTCTTTTACCTTGTTCACGGGAACTTGGCGTAATAGGTTTTTTGACCCAGCAAAAATGATGGCAATTTGATCTTCAACTGTAAACGGATCGTTTTGGGCTTGTTTTAGGATTTCCACATTGCGTTTTCCTTTTTCAATCACGTTCATGGTTGCTGCATCTAGGTCAGAACCAAACTTGGCAAAGGCTTCCAACTCACGGAACTGCGCCTGGTCAAGCTTTAGTGTACCTGCAACTTTTTTCATGGACTTAATTTGTGCAGAACCACCTACACGCGATACCGAAATACCTACGTTAATGGCAGGACGAACACCTGAGTTAAATAAGTCAGACTCCAAGAATATTTGCCCATCGGTAATCGAAATTACGTTAGTCGGGATATAGGCAGATACGTCACCTGCTTGAGTTTCAATAATCGGCAATGCTGTTAATGAACCACCACCTTTAACTTTAGGTTTAAGCCCTTCAGGCAAGTCATTCATTTGCTTGGCAATATTATCATCAGCAATTACTTTGGCTGCACGCTCTAGCAAGCGCGAGTGTAAGTAGAAAACATCCCCAGGGTATGCTTCACGTCCCGGTGGGCGACGAAGCAAAAGCGATACTTCACGGTAAGCAACAGCTTGCTTAGACAAATCATCATAAATAATCAGTGCTGGACGACCTGTATCACGGAAATATTCTCCAATAGCTGCCCCAGCAAAAGGAGCATAAACCTGCATAGGAGCAGGGTCAGATGCGTTTGCCGCTACTATGGTTGTATAGGCCATGGCACCTTTTTCCTGTAGTGTATTGGCAATTCCAGCAACCGTAGAAGCTTTTTGTCCGATGGCTACATAGATACAGTATACAGGTTCACCTGCATCATAAAATTCTTTTTGGTTTAGGATGGTGTCAATACAAACGGTTGTTTTACCTGTTTGACGGTCACCAATAACCAATTCACGTTGTCCACGTCCCACTGGGATCATGGCATCAATAGATTTGATTCCTGTTTGAAGCGGCTCATTTACTGGTTGACGGTAAATTACCCCTGGTGCCTTACGCTCTAATGGCATTTCAATGGTTTCGCCTTCAATAGGACCTTTACCATCAATGGGCACACCAAGTGTGTTCACCACACGGCCTACAACACCTTCACCTACATTAATAGAGGCAATGCGTTGAGTACGCTTAACGGTATCACCTTCTTTTATTCCTTTAGACGGGCCTAAGAGTACTACTCCTACGTTGTCTTCCTCAAGGTTAAGTACGATTCCTTCCAAACCAGAGTCGAAAGTCACCAATTCGCCATATTGCACATTGGATAAACCGTATACACGAGCAATACCGTCACCCACTTGGAGTACCGATCCTACTTCGTCTAGAGAGACACTGCTGTCAAATCCTGTTAATTGCTGTTTTAATATCGCGGATACTTCCGCGGCTTTTACTTCTGCCATGATATTGCGTTTGAACGTAACGTTTGTTTTAATGAATTGAGCTGATGTGCAACACTCGCATTGAGGGCTATATCATCAAGTCTTAGTATAAACCCACCAATAATAGCAGGGTCTACTTTGTTGACCAGGGTCACTTTCTTATCTGTAAGTGTGGCCACTTTAGTCAAAATTTCTTTTTCTAATTCGGGGGTAATGGGCACTGCTGTTGTAGCAACTGCCTCAATCAATCCCAAATGGTCTTGGTAAAGCTCTTTAACCTTAAGTGCAATACCATCAAGGTTGCGCGTACGGTTGTTTTCAGCCACAAGGCGTAATAGGTTTTTGCCGGCATCGCTACACTGTGCAAAAACAGCTTGAAGCGTATTTTGCTTCAAATCACTGCTAATAACAGGGCTTTGTAAAACAGCCTCCAAGTCACGGTTGCTCTGCACGGTATCGTACACAGTTTCCATGTCTTTGGCTAGTGCATCCAATTGACCATCTTCAATGGCCTTTTGCACGGCTGCTTTGGCATATCGCAATGCTGCTCTAGTTCCTATCATGCTTTTAGATCTACATCTTTAAGTAGCTTCTGTACCAATTCGGTTTGCTTTTTATCCGAAGAAAGCTGCTCTTTGGTAAGCGTTTCTGCAATTTGAAGAGACAGGTCGGCTACTTCATTTTTAAGGGAAGTAATGGCCACTTGCTTTTCATTTTCAATTGCTTCTTTCGCTTGCGCAATAAGTTGCTCCGCTTGAACCTTAGCTTCGCCCTTGGCATCGTCAATCATTTTTTGACGTAGCTCGCGCGCTTCTTTTAGTAAGCCGTCTCTTTCTGCACGGGCTTCCTTTAGAATGCGCTCGTTGTCGGCTTGTAGGTTTTGCATTTCTGCACGTGCCTCTTCTGCCGATTTCATAGCCGAGCGAATGCCCGCTTCTCTTTCGTTAATGGTGTTTAGGATGGGTTTCCATGCAAATTTGCGGAGCATTAAAAGAAGTGCCACCACAATTGCAGTCTGCCATATAAACAAACCAAACGAAAATTCGCCTAATAATTTTTCCATAGGGTTATATTTAAGTAAGACAAGCAGCAGCCTAGCCGCTACTTATCAAAAACTTGTGTTCTTACTATACAGCAAATAGTGCTGCAAAACCAATCCCTTCAATAAGAGCGGCTGCAATCAACATAGCTGTTTGAATTTTCCCGTATGCTTCAGGTTGACGAGCAATAGCTTCCATAGCTGAACCACCGATTCTACCGATTCCCATACCTACGCCGATTACGACGAGACCTGCACCTACGATTACTGGAATTTCCATGTGTATATATTTAATTGTTAATGTTTGTGTTTAATGCGCTTCATCATGATGTTCTTCAACGGCAAACCCAAAATAGAGTGCCGATAGCATGGTGAATATATAGGCCTGCAATGCGGCCACTAATAATTCGATTAAGGAGATAGCAAAAGCCAATAAAAAGGACAAGCTGCTACCTAGCCAGTTGTTAAAAATAAACATAAGCCCAACTAGGCTCATCAATACGATATGTCCAGCCTGCATGTTCGCATACAAACGGATTAACAACGAAAAAGGTTTGATAATCACACCTAATAGCTCAATAGGCATTAGGAGAATTTTCATGGGGATAGGCACACCTGGCATCCAAAAGATATGCGCCCAATAGTTCTTGTTGGCGGTCAAATTGGTCAATAAAAAGGTAAGTAATGCCAATCCAAATGTGACAGCAATATTCCCAGTGACATTAATCCCTAGTGGCGTGAGGCCCAAAAGGTTTAAAAACCAAATAAAGAAAAATACGGTTAGCAAAAAGCTCATGTAACGACCGTGGTGCTTTTCTCCAATATTGGGGATGGCAATATCGTCGCGGACATATAAAATTATAGGCTCAAAGAAGCGACCTATACCAGCAGCAACGCCGCCGTTTTTAGCATAAGATTGTGCTAAAGAGCGAAACAAGAAAAACATCAACAATGCTGTAAATAGCATGGTCATAACACTTTTGGTCATCGAAAGGTCAAGTGGTTTTTCGTTGACTGCATGATGCGCATCATCATAGTTGATGGTACCCGCAACGTCTGTTTTGTAAATTTTTCCGTGGTAGAGCTTGTAGTGACTACTCCCTTTTGACACCACCGCCTTGCCATGCTTAAATTTGGTAGACGAAAATAGCACAAGTCCGTTATCCCAAAGAATTACGGGAAGGCCGATATAACCAACGTATTTTTTTTTGTCACCATCTTTATAAGACCCCAAATAGAAATCATGAGAGTCTTTTAAGTGGTGTTGGATATAAGCTTTAATCTCATCCTTAAGCGAACCCTTTTTCTCAGGTTCCTTATCATTAGAAACGGCAAATGCGTGAGTTGCTAAAAGAAGCGTAAAAAATACAAGAAGTGCTCTTTTCAATGGTTTTGCTTTTATCTTGACGTTTCGTTGAAATTTAAACGCTGCAAATGTACACTTTTAGCCACAAGAAAAAAAGATTATATGGCGAAAAATTAAGCTGTTTTTTTGATTGAAGGGAACCTAAACCACAAAAAATATAGGGTCTAAAAAATAGCAGTTGGAGGCTATTCGTATCGATTTAAGAACTTAACCAGTCCGTAGATGTTAATTGCCAAAACCAACATGAGGAGCAACAAGGTCATGGTTTTCCCTGTTTCCCAACGCAAATCAAGTGCTTTTCCACCAATAGATGCAAGATATAGGCTAACGCCCATTTGAACGGTTAGCCCCGAAAGGACCGCCCAGGTTTTAGGCCGTTTTTTCGGCTTTTGGGGATTTTTCATCAACCATTGACTTTACCGATGCAGCTTTCATGCTACATTGTGCGTTTAATGTGGCGCCAGATTCAACTGCCAATTTACCAACAGTAACTTGTCCTTCCACGATACCATCAGATTTGATGGTTAGCAGTCCGTCTACAAAAAGGCTGCCATTGAAATTTCCAATAACATCGGCATAGCCGCAGTGTACTTCGCCACTAACAGTTCCTTCTTTGCCAATGACAACACGGCCTGAAGTATTTATTTTTCCCTCTAAAGTCCCGTCTATTCGGAAGTCAGACTTTGATTCAATTTCACCAATAATTTTAGTATTGGGTTCTACAAAATTGATTTTCACGTTGTTCTTTGAGTCCATATTTTTTTGTTTTTTATCTGAAAACATGTCATTTAATTTTCCAATTGTTCTAAGCGCTTGCTAACAAACGCATTACGGTATTGGGACGCCGAAATTACAACATTTTTGGATGCCAACAAACGCGGATTGCTTTTGCGTAAAATAGCTGCCGTTTCTTTTGCGCTTCTTAATGAGAGGAAACCGTGAACTACCAAGGTCTCAACATCTCGGTCAAATACATCAATAGATACACGCAACAGGGCTTCAATACCTTCCTCGGCTAGCCAAGTCTCAAGCCACGCCTTGTCCGTTTCTGATTGCTCACGATCCTCTAAAGTTCTGATGATAACAAGCTTCGCCTTTTCTCTCGCTCCCAGTTCTAAATCGGTATAAACATCAAAACCATCAAGTTGCACTTGAGCTTTTTGGGCGCCCTCTGTTTTTGGATAGGTTTCCACAAGGGAAGTCAAAGCGGTCTTGTAGGCTTCAAGCCCATCGAGCCTGCCTAGGGCAGTAGCGCGAAGCAATGCCCATGCTGCTTGCAGTTCTTTATCTCTAAGTTGAGGAATAAAGCGCTCACTTTCTTCAATCACAGCTTTAAATTCTTGGTTTTTAAATTTTTCTTTAGCAGCGCTTATTGCCCCTTGATTGGCCGCTAATGTTTGTGCCAAGGCCCCGGGGTTCTGTATTATTTTGGCATAATCACTTTCTGGATATTCTGCTAGTATTCGAGAACGCCATTTAAGCTGTTCAGTGGGGTTATCATCGTATAACTCATACATATGATATAGCGTTGGCGGAATATAACGCATAGCCGGATTTGCAGCCATGAGCGAATTGAATCGGTCAATGGCAAAGGCCTTAATTAGAAACTGTTCTTTATAGGCCAAGCCCGCTTGATAATAAGCTTCGTTCTGTAGGAGTTGCAAACTGTCGCGCGCTTCTGGGGGTGGGATTTGAGACAAATAGGTTTTTGGATTCAGGGTAGGGTCTATGGCTTCAACAGCATCTTCAATTTCTGATGTTTCTTCTTCAGCGGCGATGCTTTTTGTTGGATCATATTTCCAATTATCGGCCAATGCAATATTTGCCCAGTTTTGTTGAAAGCGAAGCTTCCCGTTCGCTACTTGACGGCTGTTGTAAAAGTAAAAATCACCGAGCATGGCAATGCTTCCAGTAGCTCCATCATTGGCTTCGGCTTCAGCCTTTTCTTTGTCTGCAATTATTTTTTCGATATAGGCATCCACAACGGCTTTTTGTGCTTCCTCTGGCATATCCATAAGCAGCAGCAGGCTGTCGGTTTCTGTAATTGTCTTTTCGTAAGTGATGATGTCATCAAGCTTTTTGCGTTGTCGGGCTACTTTTCTGTAACGTCGTGTCTTTGCGGTGAGGTTTTGAAGGGTGCTGTCTAAATATGCCCCTGCCTTAACAAAAACCACTTGATCTAGGCGATTGAGCGCCAATTGCTCATAAATCAATGACTTGAGATAGGTGTCGTTGGTCTTGGTTTGCAGCGATGCATTTAGTTCTGTTTCTGCGTTGATGGTGTCTGCGCCTTTGAGCAAGTAGGTTCCATAGAAATAGTGAATTTTATCTCTAAACCTTCTGTCTTCGTCGCTACGCAACAATCGCTTGTAAGCCTTTAGTGTTTCTTCGTCTTTAGGGGTGTTGTTTTTGAGTTGTGCCAGTCGGGCGTGAATCCACAATTCACGAGGAAGGCGACGATTCAAGTCCAAGACATACTGGTAGGCAATTATAGCAGAGTCGGCATAATTTAAATCTTCATATAGCTGTCCCAACAGGTAGGCATATCGCCCTCTTTTATAGGCTGATTTTTCTGTAGCAAAAGCCTTTCTTAATGGCTCAGTAGCCAAGCTGTCTTTTTCTTCTCTCAACAAGGCATCTGCTAGTGCCGCTTGACTCACGGCATATTGCTCGTTGTTAAGTGCCCCCGAGAAAGCAATATTGATTAGTTCTCGTGCTGCTCTGTCGTGCTGCCCCAAAGCCGAATAACTCTTTGAGCGCCAGAGTTCCGCTTCAACAGCCAAATCATCTCCAGGCATGTTTTTCACCAAATAGGTAAAGGCTTCAATAGCTTGAAGGTATTTACCGTTATAATAGCGTGCCTTTCCCAACAATAAATATGCCCTTGCAATTTGATTGTTGCGTTGATCTCCTTTAATGAGCATGGAGTGTTTCTGTACCGTAAGTATTGCTTTATCTTTTGCGCGGTCAAAAAACTCGTTTGTAGCTACCTCTTCTGACGCATATGCCTCTGGCAAGATATACGGGTCAACAGGGAGGCGCAACCAATAATTGTCGTTGTGATTTAAGGTGATGTCCAAAAGCCCATATCGCAGTGCTTCTTCTCCATTGAATAGGGGATTAAACTTAGAAGTCGTTTTATGGTAGAAGCGGTTCATAGCAGCGTCCTTTTTGGTAGAACACCCAACGGTGGCCAAAAGAACTGTGCAAAAAAGAACGACTTTTCTCATGTTGTAAACCTATGATAAAAACTCAAAATATCAGGCTTTAGTATATATAAACTACAACTGCTCTTGAAAAAAAGTTTCAAGCTCCTCAAGTGTTTTGGAAGATGTTCTTTCATCACGCACTATTTTCCCTTTGTTGAGGACCACAATTCGGTCACAGACATCGGTGATGTGCTGCAGGTCATGACTGGAAATTAGAAAAGTTTTTCCAGTTGCGCTGGCCTCTTCTTTTAACAATTTTTTGAGGCGAATTTGTGTGGTGGGGTCTAGGTTGGCAAAAGGCTCATCTAGAATAACCAAAGGCGTATTGGACAAGAGCGTTCCAACAATGCCCACCTTTTTTTGATTTCCTTTAGACAGGTCACGGATATACTTTTTTTGCCCCAATACTTCACCGTGAAAAAAGTCTTTATAAGGTTCCAAAGCAGCCTTAATGGCATCTTTTTTCATATTGCGTAAGCCGCCTACAAAATAAAAATACTCTTCAGGGGTGAGGTAACCAATAAGGAATTGCTCATCGACAAAAGCAGCGGTATGCGTTTTCCAGCGCTCATCTTTTGAAACCACTACTTCATTGTTTTTTACCACGCCAGTGGTGGGTTCAATCAAGTCTAAGATAAGACTAAAGAGGGTGGTTTTTCCTGCGCCGTTGTTGCCCACTAGTCCAAAAGTCTGTCCGCTAGGGATGTTTAGAAGATCTATGTCGAGCACTGTTTGCTCGCCGTATTTTTTCGAAAGGAGGTTAATATCAATCATGTATTTTTTTGTTTATAAGCGGCAAGTGTATCGTATTTTTCTTCTTGGTAGACTTTTTCAATCCAACCAAAAACAAGGTTTCTTAATGCAAACCCCAAGACGCCAACGAACCCTATTAGTATAAAGCCCATAAGCTTGCTGTGCACCAAAACCCCAATGTAAAAAATAAACATAGGCAGAAATATTTTTGGTATTCCTAGCAGGACCGTTTTTATATTAAAAGACTTTTTATCGCCAAAGGCACGCTGCATGGAGTTGAGGTCAATGGGTGTTCTTGTGTAGGCTCCTGAAAGCAGTACCATATGGGCATTTACGCCAATGTTATAGATGCCTCCAGCTATGATGGCGAAGTAGCTTTCCCAGCTAAAAAAGATATAGAAGCTTGCAAGAGGCAAGCTTACCAAAGTACCCACAACGACCAACCACCACTTTGATTTAAGGTATTCTTTGTAAGGAACGTTTTGTGTCATCATAAGCGGATAGTAGCCACTGTCCCAGCTGGGAACAAACTGACCAAAACTAAACAGAAAACCACCAGTGACAAAAATCCCTACAAACACCTTGACTACGGGAGTATCGTACATATCCATCATAAAAATTAGCCCATAAAATAAAAAGGCAAAGCCCATCCAAACGGCCATACGCGCACGTTTGTTACGGACAATTAACCTGATGTCATTCTTTAGAAAAAAGGAGGTACGCCCAAAACCATCTAACCATTTGAGTTCGGTGGCACGCTGCACTTCATTCTTAGGACGCATTTCATCGCTGTCCATGTATAATTTCTTCAAAAAGTGCCTAAAGCTCCAGCGGTATGAAAGCAACATAAGCATTATAGGGACCAAGGCCCAAAGGGGTTGGTGGTAGGGCGCCATAAAGACGGGCTCTGAAAAAGCGGTGATGTCAAAAATCTCGTAATACTGCATGCCAAACAAGCCTAACAAAACAACGGCCGCGATTAGCAACAACTTATCTTGGCTGTTGAGCAATACGTTTAAAAAATTGGTTGCTAAAATAACAGAACCAATGCTTACCCACCAACTGATAACCCCCCAGAGGCTGTAGTCTTCTTTGAGGAGAATAAAACCAAATGGAATAAAAAAGAACAGGTTAACAATGTTAAAAAAACTGATAACGCTTTTGGTCAGTCCAAAATGGACAATGCTCTTTTTAGAGAAGGGCAAGGCCAGTAAGGGTTGCACATGTACCATGGGCATTTTTTGAATAAAATACCGAATCACGACCCACAACACAAAGGCATAAACTAAAAAACCACTTACTGTTGGTAAGGGATCCAAGCCAAAATCATCTTGAATACCGAAAAACGCAATAAAAGCAAGCCCAGAAAAAACGAAAGCAAAATAGGCCCAAACAACTCCAATCAAGATTTTTTGCGCAAGCTTGGTGGCAACACCAGCAGCCCTAAAAAAAGATTTCCATTGCAGGTAAATAAACTTTTTAAACATAGACAAACATTCAGACAAATATAGATTTTT
>QXZR01000087.1:479-2655 GCA_009886265.1 Flavobacteriaceae bacterium | reverse complement strand
GTATTGTTTGTAAGAAGTTTCGTGTGACTCATCCACAATGATCAATCCCAACTGCTGAAAGGGTAACAAAACTGCAGAACGCGCGCCTAAAACCAATTTTGCTTCAGGCTTGCTTTCGTTAATTTTAGCCCAAGTTTCAGCGCGTTCCTGTGGGCTATATTTGGAATGATACACTACCAAATATTGACCGAAAAAAGTATACAGACGTTGCATCAGTTGCGTGGTTAAACCAATTTCAGGCACCAAAAACAATACTTGTTTTCCTAAGCGTATTTGATTGGCAATAAGCTGCATATACACTTCTGTTTTTCCCGAGCCTGTAACGCCATGTAGCAGCGTGATATCTTTTGTTTTCCAATGGTTTTCAATAGAAATTTTAGCCTTTTCTTGTGGCGGTGATAATGGCAAAAGCGGGTCGTCAGGAGTAGTCTTGGCAGGCAAGCGATCTACAACACGCTTTTGCTTCACTAAAATTTCGTGTTTTATTAGTGTTTTTAACGATGACGGGCTAACCGTATCTAATTTGGAAAAGGCCGAAAAAACCACCGTCTCTTTCTGCTGTAAAAAAGTGAGCAGCGTTTTATACTGCTTTGGTTTAGATGTAATCTCATCCAATAATTGCTTTAGAGCATCATCATTTTTAAGCCGTGGATGCAACACCACTTCTGTTTGTGTTTTGGCTTGGTACTTCGCATACACTTCCTCTTTTAAGACTGCGTAATTTGCCCCTACCAATTCGTTTAGTACAGGAAAAGGATTTTTCACCCCGATCAGTTGCTGCACTTGTGCTATGGAGACCGCACTATTTGGTTGTACTTGCTGCAACAGTTTTAGGGCATTTTTGGATAGCGATGGCAAAAGGGTTTCCCATTCGTGAATGATAATTTCCGTTTCGCTTTCTAACAACATTACAGAAGGCAGTGCTGTGCGAACAACCAGCCCCAAAGGGGCCTGGTAGTAAGAGGCTATCCAACTTAAAAACGACAGTTGAACTACAGAAAGCACTGGGCTTGTATCAATAATACTGTCTATTTGTTTTGGTTGATAGGCTTTTGGCGCATCTCGATGCACCTTAAAAACAAGTGCAGTAAACATTTTTCGCTTGCCAAACGGAACTACAACGCGCATGCCAGGTTGAAGCACTTCGGCTTCGGCTGGCGTAATAACATACGTAAACGTTTCCTTTAGGGGCAAGGGAAGAATTACATCTAAAAAAAACGACATTAGCGAGACTGTTTTAGCTTAGCGACAGAGGCATTGAGTTCAAACCCCAACAACAAGACTATGGCGTTCAACCAAATATAAAGCATCAAAATAAGGATGGCGCCAATAGAGCCATAGAGTTGGTTATACTGAGCAAAATTATCCAAATAAACACCAAAACCATACGAAGTTAAGGCAAACAAAAAAGTAGTTACTAAAGCACCTGCTGAAAAGAAGCTTGAAAAGCCGCGATGTGTGCCAAAATAAAAGAGGATAGAACTAACCAAATACGCCATTCCAAAGAAAAAAAGCAAGCGTATCCAAGGGTTTAACTCAAATCCAAAATCAAAAATTTGCGCTACCAAAAGCTCAAAAAACAGGTAACCTGCAATTGAAATAAGAAACAAAAGCCCCAACAAAACACCTACCGCAACAGCATAAATATATTGTTTGATAAAATGCCTGCTTAGACTTACGTGAATGGATTCTCCAAATCCGCCAAAAATGGCATTTACGCCGTTGCCCATAAAAAAAATAGAAAGTAAAAAGGTGGATGAAACCAATCCACGACGTGGTTTAGACTGTATATCATATAACACATTATTCAAAAATTCTTGTGCCTCTGTTGGTGCTACGGACAAAAAAAATGAGGAAAAGGTATCTTCGATATTCGCAACTGGAATAAATGGTATGAGGTTTAATACAAAAATCAAAAACGGAAACAAGGCCATAAAAAAACTAAAAGCGATGCTGCTTGCCCTTGTGGTTAGCGTTCCCTTGATGATACCCAAAAAATAAAGCTCAACAATTTCATATAGCGAAATAGCGCCTGTATCGCCAAAGCGAATACGACGCATCCAGCCTTTAACATGCTGCATGACTTTTTCAACCATTGCGCTAAGTTAACTATTAAAATGGAGGCTTCCATGAGAATTGATACCTTCGCAATGTGAAAATTCAAGTAATCTGTATG
>QXZR01000087.1:0-469 GCA_009886265.1 Flavobacteriaceae bacterium | reverse complement strand
CTGTATGGGCAAAACCAATCACGTCGCATTGCGTGACTGGCTACCCGAATATCAAAAACGCCTTTCGCACTACGTAAGGTTTGAATGGACGGAACTACCCGAACTTAAAAACACTAAAAACCTACGAGAAGCTACACAAAAAGAAGAGGAAGGAAAACGGGTATTAAAACAAATCAACCCACAAGACACCTTAGTGCTATTAGATGAAAAAGGAAGCCAATACAGTTCTAAAGGTTTTGCCGATTTTCTGCAAAAACGCATGAATGCTGGAACAAAAAATCTTGTTTTTATCATCGGCGGTCCTTATGGCTTTTCGGCAGAGGTGTATGCAAGAGCGCAGTACAAAATTTCACTTTCCGCAATGACTTTTTCCCACCAAATGGTGCGTATTTTTGTGGCTGAACAACTCTATCGTGCCTTTTCTATTTTAAATAACGAACCCTATCATCACGAATGAAAAAACTCATTT
>QXZR01000086.1:8018-25308 GCA_009886265.1 Flavobacteriaceae bacterium | reverse complement strand
CGATGCCCTACGCCTGCTGCACCAAAAAGGTTATCATATTTATGGAAGTGTGCGCAAAGAAGCAGATGCCAAATCACTTACCGAAGCATACCCCCAGCGTTTTACCCCACTTATTTTTGATGTACAGGATCAGAATGCGGTAAACCAAGCAGCTAAGGTTGTTTTTGAAACATGTGATCGTATAGATGCACTCATCAACAATGCAGGCATTGCTGTACCCGGCCCGTTGCAATTTGTCACAGAATCAGATTTTGAAAAACAGATGGATATCAACCTAAAGGCTGTACGACGTATCACCAATACGTTCTTACCCCTACTTGGCACTTCACCTGATTTTAAGGGAACTCCTGGAAGAATCATTAACATCAGTTCTATCTCCGGATTGTTCAGCTCTCCTTTCAACGGCGTTTATTCAATCTCAAAACACGCTTTGGAAAGCATGACAGACGTTTACAGAAGAGAGTTGCGGCGTTATGGCATAAAGGTATTGGCGGTAGAACCTGGGCCTATTAAGACAAAGATTTGGGGCAAGAACCTAAACAGCATGGCTCAATTTGCAGATACAGACTACTACGACATCTTGCAAAAAGCTGATAAAATGATTGAAAACTCAGAGAAAAACGCGCTGCCTGTAACACGAACGTCAAATGTTATCCTAAAGTGTATTACCAAAAAGCATCCCAAAACACGCTATATCGTTCACAAGAATGCATTTGTATTTAAAATAGTGGCAAACTACCTGCCTGATAAGTTGGTAGATTGGTTTATTCACAGATCCCTGTCAAAAGGAAACCGTCACCGTCCGGTATAATTATTTGGCAGTAAAGCTTTCAATAGCCAAGCGGTACACATCTAAGCCAAAACCGAGAATTAATCCCTTAGCATTAGGTGTGATAAAAGAAGTGTGACGAAAGTCTTCACGAGAGAAGGTATTTGAAATATGTACTTCCACCACTGGAGTTTCTATGGCTTTTATGGCATCGCCAATACCAACAGAAGTGTGTGTATAAGCGCCAGCGTTGAGGATAATCCCATCCACAGAAAAGCCGTCTGCGTGAAGTGCATCTATTATTTCGCCTTCGATATTGGATTGCACATAAGTAATATCAATACTGGGGTAGCGCGCTTTGAGCGCTTCTAAATACCCCTCAAAACTTTGTGAGCCGTAAACTTCAGGCTCGCGTTTACCAAGTAAATTGAGGTTTGGTCCGTTAATGATGGTAATCTTCATATGATATTTTGCTCAAAACTAATAAACTCTAGTCAATCAATCCGTATTTTTGGGTATGCAATGGGAAAAAGCTTTGGAAGACTATGGATATTACTTGCGTTTAGAGCAAGGATTATCCGAGAATACCATTGAAGGGTATCAATTTGACGTAAAGCGCCTTATGCGTTATTGCGAAAGCTTAGACAACAGCAATAAACCTCAAAATGTAGATGCGGACACCCTCAAGGATTTTGTCTATCAGCTTTCAAAAGAGGTACAACCGCCCACCCAATCGCGCATACTTTCTGGCATAAAAGGGTTTTTTGGGTATTTGGAACTGGAAGGCTACCGAAAAAATAACCCGACCCTATTATTAGAAACACCCAAAACACGGAAAACATTTCCAGACACCTTAGCCGTTGAAGAAGTAGATGCGCTGATTCAATCTATAGATAAAGATAGCAAACACGGCATGCGCAATCATTGCATATTGGAATTACTTTACAGTTGTGGACTACGCGTCAGTGAATTAACCGAGCTCAAATGTTCTGACCTCTTTTTTGAAAAAGGCTTGATACGTGTAAAGGGAAAGGGAGATAAGCTGCGTTGGGCGCCCATAGCCGACAGCACTATAAAACTTATTAGGGAATATCAAAACATTTACAGGCACAGGCCTGCGGCAAGGGGCTTTGAAGATGTTTTGTTTTTAAACAACAGAGGTAAATCCATAACAAGAGTGATGGTATATACCATTGTCAAGAGGGCTGCGGTATTGGCCAACATCAACAAAAATATCAGTCCGCACACCTTGCGACACTCGTTTGCGACACATTTAGTCGAAAACGGAGCAGACATTCAATTGGTTCAGCATATGATGGGACACGCCAGCATTACCACTACAGAACGGTATATTCACATGAGTCAACGACATCTAAAAGATGCCATTTCAAAATTTCATCCTAGATCAAGCTGAGACTGTCATACGGAATCCTTCGCCGTGGATGTTGCTAATTTCAATATTTGAGTCCACCTTTAAATGCTTACGGAGTTTTGCAATATAAACATCCATGGAGCGAGAGGTAAAATAGGTGTCGTCTTTCCAAATCTTTTTTAACGCCAGTTCTCGAGGCATCAAATCATTTAGGTGAAGAGCAAGCAATTGTAACAAAGCACCTTCTTTGGGAGACAACTTAACAGGCGGATTATTTTCAAAGGATAATTCGCGCAGCTTTGCATTAAAAGAAAACCTACCGATAGTAAAGAGGTGGTTGGCTTTGTCCAAATTGACTACTTGCTGTTCCATGCGTTGGAACATGGCTTTCATTTTCAATAGCAGCACATCCGAATCAAAGGGCTTGGTCAAATAGTCATCTGCACCGATATTATATCCCTTAACAACATCGTCTTTCATGGACTTGGCTGTTAAAAAGATGATGGGTACTCCAGCATCTGTCTTGCGTATTTCCTTGGCTAGGGTAAAACCATCCTTATAAGGCATCATAACATCCAGCAAACAAATATCAAAACTCCCCTTATTGAATTTTTCACCTCCTTCAACTCCGTTGCGGGCAAGTGTCACATCATAGTCGTTAATTTCCAAAAAGTCACGAAGAATACTTCCAAAATTCTGATCATCTTCAACCAATAAAACTTTTTTCTTTTCCCTTATCATAATTTGTGTTTAAGTGGAAAGTGAACTGTAAAAGTACTTCCTTTTTTGAGTTGACTTTTTACATATATCGTGCCATTGTGTAATTCAACGATGCGCTTAACGTAAGAAAGTCCCAATCCATGTCCCTTAACGGTGTGAATATCACCAGACTCTTGTCTGTAAAAACGGTTAAAGACCTTTCGCCTAACATTGCTACTCATTCCTATTCCTTTATCTTGAACAGTAACCGTAAAGGCTTCGTTGGTAACGCTGGTTGTCAAATCTATTTCAACTATGTCGTCAGAATATTTGATCGCATTCTCCAATAGGTTAACCCAAACATTGGTCATGTGTGATTCCGATATAGGAAGTTTGATTTGCATGGGGTCTAAATACACGTTGAGGATTCCCTCACGTTGATCAACCAAAAGACGTACATGCTCAATAGCGGTCTTTATCGCAGTGTGGGGATCAAGTAGTGCAGTAGTAAGTTCCAACTCACGTCTGTCTAGCCTCGAAATTTGCAATACGTTCTCAACTTGGGTATTCATTCGTCTGCTCTCATCTCGAATAAGACCAAGGTATTGGGTAACCTTATTAGGCTGCTTGGCAATGGCTGAAGTTCCCAAGGCATCTAATGCCAACTGAATGGTCGCAATGGGCGTTTTAAACTCATGCGTCATATTATTGATAAAGTCCGTTTTTATCTCTGATATCTTTTTTTGCTTGAGGGCCTGGAAGTAGGTGATAGCAAACACGGTTATCAAAACAACTGTAAACAAAATAGAAAGCGCAATAGAGCTAAAAACAGATGACCTTAAGAAGGCCGTTTTTTCTGGAAAAACAAGACGCAATTCATACTTGCTTAGGCCATTTTCGTCAACAAAAAGGGGCATTCTATAGGTGGTTTTATTGATATTCTGAAGGAACTGATCTGTACCCAAACTAGACATACGGTTGCCCTCAAAAACACGGAATTCAAAACCAACATCAATATCACGAAGCAAAAGCTCTTGGCCCAGTAGTAATTCTAGCTCAAAGGTGCTGACACGCTTTTCAATAACCTTGGTAGCCGCAATGTCCATAAAGATGCTTTCGTATTTGGCCTTATCCATTGAAGACAAACGCTCAATACGTTGCATGCGTTCAGATGCAGACATCCTACTGATGGTTCCCTCAACATCTTCCTCAAGAACGGTTGTGGCTTTAACACTACGATAATCCAGTATGGGCGTGGAATCGGAAGAGGCAGGGTCAAACAGCTCTGGGAAAATCCCGTAGGTGTCTTCAATAATACCACGTGAAACCAATAGGGTTTTGTTGTCTATGGTGGATCGGTCTATATATTGAAATACTTCCGTCAGTTGGGATGCTTTTGGAGAGCCGAGACTATCCATAATTTTTTGGGTAGCGCTGATATAGTCGCGTAGCTCACGTTCTTTGATTTGCTCTGAAACGGCAGCCAAGGCATTGTTAACGCTCAACGAAAACTGACGATCACGGTTAGAAAGATTGGTTTGTATCCAAAAAATTTGCACTACAATAATCCCAAGTAGGGATAGTGCCATAAGTGCAATCAATATGCTAAACAAGCGCTTTTTCATTCGAATGAAATGTAATGGAGTTTAATTTCTTGCACTAGGTATTGCTATTATTTGAAATGTAAAAATACACAACCTTTATGAAAACGTTCAAGCGCGCATCAATTGCAGGTGAAGCTTGCGCACCTGATCGGCAGTTTCGTCAATGCTATTGTTGTGAATAAGCATATCGGTCAAGGGTTGCTTTTGTTCATCAGTCCATTGATGCATCATCCGTTTACGTATGGCTTCTTCCGTTACGCCGTCTCGAGTTTCCACTCGTTGAATGCGTGAAGCTTCGGGGCTAATAACCAAAATAACACCATCAAACCTGTCTTGCTCTCCCAACTCAAATACGAGTGGAAACTCATAAACGGTATAGGGCGCGTCTTGCGCTTGTTGCCAGTTTGAATAGGCTGCTCGGGCTGCAGGGTGCACAAGGGCGTTGAGTTGTTGTAATTTTTCTTTGTTGCCAAAAACTTGCTCAGCAATAAATGGTCGGTTCAGCTTGCCTTTGGCATATGAAGCTTCGCCAAATAACGCTGTGATTTTAGCTTTAATATCTACATCCTGTTCCATCGCCATTTTAGCAGAGTCATCTGCTGCAAAGGTGGGTACACCCAGTTCACTAAAAAGTGTAAGCACAGTTGATTTGCCACTGCCTATACCACCCGTAAGTGCGTAGTGCTTCATTCGGAAATAAGATATGAAACCGTTGGTGGTGTTATGACAACTTGTTTGGCATTGTCAGGTAATCCATAGATAATCACAGGAAATTGTCCAGTGGTTGTTTGTTCATATACCACTTCTGCACGAAAATCTTGCGCATTGATGGTTTTTAAACTGGAAAGGGGTGCTGCAAATTTCAATGCTACTGATGTTGACGTTAATTCAATATCCAATGTATTGGGCACATTGGTAATGGTTATGGGCAGCATAAAAGAGACGTCTGAATAGCGATCAACAGTGCCTCGCACCTCTATTTCGGTTGTATTCCATCGTGCAAGAGCTGCAATAGAATCTAAAAGAACTGCCTTGAGCACAAAGTCTTCTTTAATAATATCATCGCTTAAAAGCTTAAAAATAGCGGTGTCTAAGCTCTTTAGATTCTCTTTACCTCCGCTTGCAGTCACTTGATCCAAATTGATTTGTATGGGGGATGTCAATTGATACCCCTCTGCCAAAGCAGGCAGTGCTGCCAACGTGGGTGTAAAGGATTTTACAACAGCTGCGGTCAGAGGTAGTAATATGGTGTTATCGATAAAGCCATTAAGGTCATTTCGACTAGGGAATTGTTGTCTGTAACTGTTAATCAAATATTGGGTACTTAACAAGGGTTTGTCCAAATCTAGTACTGGGAATTCGTTCGTAGAAAGCAATAACTTTGGTGGAAACAAACGTCTGTATAAAATAGAAAAACCAGATGTGGACAAACTCGCATCTACGTGCAAATGTTTATCCAGTAAAATAACAGCAGTTGCGTCGTTTTCTATTTCAACATGAACAGAAACAACAGCGGTATATTTTTCGGACAAAGCGCTTATTATCCATATAAGCGCTGCAAAAAGCAGAAACAAAAGTCCCTGCTTTGAACCTAAAAACCGCGCCTTATAGCTTTTCTGTTGTTTGGCCATTGTTGTTTTTTATTCGTCCTCGAATACTTGCATAACGGCATCGCTAACGCCCATATTGGAGAAACCTCCGTCGTGAAACAGGTTTTGGAGGGTTACTTTTTGGGTTAAATCCGAAAATAGGGTAACCGTATAGTTGGCACAGTCTAGTGCAGAGGCATTCCCAAGTGGAGACATTTTTTCTGCATAAGAAATGAAGCCATCAAATCCTTTGACGCCTTTCCCCGCTGTTGTGGGTGTGGGTGACTGTGAAATGGTGTTGACACGAACATTCTTATCTCTTCCAAAGAAATATCCAAAGCTACGCGCAATAGATTCCAAAAAGGCCTTGTTGTCTGCCATGTCATTATAATCTGGAAAAACACGCTGTGCAGCCATATAGGACAGGGCTACAATGCTTCCCCATTCGCTCATGGCATCTTGCTTGTAAAGCACTTGCATTACCTTGTGAAAGGAACCGGCAGAAACATCCCAGCCCTTTGCGGTCCAATCGTATTTTTGGTCGGTATAGGCACGTCCTTTACGCACGTTGACAGACATGCCAATGGAATGTAATACAAAATCAATTTTACCGCCGAGTACTTTGACAGACTCGGTCACCAAATGCTCTAAATCTTCCAAGGAGGTAGCATCGGCAGGGATGATGGTCGAACCTGTTTTTTCAGCCAATTGGTTGATGGTTCCCATACGCATGGCTATTGGTGCATTTGTCAACACAAAGCTCGCACCTTCTTCGTGCACACGCTCTGCTGTTTTCCAAGCAATGGAATTTTCGTCCAGTGCGCCAAAAATAATACCTCTTTTTCCTTTAAGTAATCCGTAACTCATAGTTGTAATTTAAATTATACGTTTCGCAACTCACGTGCATGCATGCGGGCAGACGCCTTTACGTCTTTTCCGCTGAGCATTTCAGCAAGTTCTTCAATTCTGTCTTCTTCGCTAAGTGTGGTTAAAAATGTTTGTGTAGATGCCCCTACCACCTTTTTATAAACCTTATAATGCGCATCAGCCAAGGCTGCTATTTGCGGCAAATGCGTAATGGAAATCACCTGCATATGGCGACTCATTTCATGCATACGTTTACCCATGGCTTTTGCCATTTCGCCAGACACGCCTGTATCAATTTCATCTAGAATTAAGGTCGGGAGTTGAGATTTTTCCGCCATGATGGATTTGATGACAAGCATGATGCGAGACAGTTCACCACCAGAAGCGACCTTGTTCAATGGCGCAAAGTCAACGCCTTTATTGGCAGAGAACAACAGTGCTGCTTCCTCAGCACCATTTGTCGTAGGCGCATCTAGGGAGTTGAGCACTACAGAAAATTGAACATGCTCCATCCCCAAATCACGTGAGCGTGTAGCAAGTGCCTCGACTAGGGGGCTACAAGCTTGCTTCCGTTGGCTACTTAGTATTTTTGATGCATCGTTCAAAGCTATTTTGGCGAGTGCTGCTTGTTTGGATCGAGTTTCTATCTGTTCATCCAAAGCCTCGGCACCTTCACATAGCTGCTGCAAATGTGTGCGTTTTTCAATAAGTCCTGCTGCATTTGAAACATGGTGTTTTTGACATAGGTGATGAAGCGTGCTTAACTGCTCCTCTACTTCTTGTAAACGAGCTGGATCGTCTTGTACCGACTCGCCTAGGTATTGCGTTTCTGTAATGATATCAGAAAGTTCAATCCGCACGCTAGATATGCGTTCATAAAGCGATTGGTACGCAGCGCCAAGGTTTGCTATTTTATCTAACAATTGGGAAATACCAATCATTTGGTCTTGAAGACCAAGACCATCCTGGGTGCTGATTGAAACCACCTCTGCAAGTGCAGACCTAAGTCCGGTCGCATTTTTAAGAACATGGATCTCCGCTTCTAAAGTGGCTATCATGTCAGGCGATAGGCTTAGCTGTTCCAGTTCGTTGAGCAAAAACTTGTGGTAGTCTAAGGCTTCATCGGATTGACGTTGACGTGCTCTTAGATTTTCGAGTTCTGTATTTGAAATATGCCAATGCTTAAATGCTGCTTTGTATGCAGCAAGCGACTTCGCATTATTTCCATAGGCATCAATAAGTTTAAGGTAAAAAGCTGGGTCGGTAAGCTGTATGGTTTGCCGTTGGGTGTGAATATCTACCAAAGCGTTCCCCACAGTTCTAAGGGCGTCCAAAGTAACGGGTGTATCGTTGATAAAAGCACGTGACTTTCCGGTTGCACTCAATTCCCGCCGAATAATGGTATGACTTTCCTGGTCCAAATCAAGTTGGTCAAAAATGGCTTTCAATTTGTGCTTATCCATGTCAAAAGCAGCTTCCACGATACATTTTGAGGCATTTGCGCGAATGGTAGACAAATCGGCTCTTTGCCCTAATATCAGTGATAAGGCTTGTAATAAAATGGATTTTCCAGAACCTGTTTCCCCTGTCAGTATAGACAAGCCACTGTCAAAAGAGACTTCTAAGTCTTCTATGAGTGAAAAGTTTTTAATGGAGAGTGAAAGTAGCACAGTTGTTTATTGTCGTTACTTCAAATATAATGCGTTTATGTCACTTAAAGACATGAAGTTATTAACGCGCAATGCTGCCCCAGTAGCCAGACATGCTGGGTACAAATCGGTTTAAAAAACGAAGCAGTGTCTTGGTCTCAACTTCTGGACCGTCGCTGTAGAGTTGGCTTATCTCTTCGGCTTTGGCATCAAAAAAGGATTGAATTAAATATGCATTTGGCTGTCGACGCATAAGGTTTTCTAGGGTAATCAACTGCGCAGCAATGGTTTCCTTGGCTTCTTTGGGCGCGTCTATCATGATATCTAAACCGTTTCTGTGGTACGTATAAATAAGGTTTCTGAAGTCCTTAAAAGCGGTTGACGATAGTGCGTCAATAATATCATATCGACCGTTCTGCCCCTGATTAGCTTGCCAGCCTTGCGCATTGCTCGCTTGTGCTGCGTTGGCAATGGTGCGTGCCCGTTCAAAATAGGCTGTGCCACCCAAAGGAGAAAAGCTATCCAGTTCCATACCAATGAGTAGGTTTATATAATAAGACAGCACCGAAATAAGGTTGTTGTTATAGCGATTCACGTCGTAATAAAAAGGTTGAAACTCTTGATAGGTAAAACCAAAAGATTCATCAAAAAAATTGACTAGCGGCGAGTCGTAGTTGGTGTTATACACCAAACGCCCTGATTGTACTTGTAAGCTTGCAGCAAATGAATTGTTATTGACACTAGAAATGGTAAGTAACATCTCAATATCAATTTCAGCGGCATTCAAATCGCGACTAGACGTCCATTTGGTATTGTTAAGGAAATCTTGAGCTGCTTTCTCTAGCGTTTTGACTGGGTTGATATTAGTTTGATCAACCAAATCAGAATTAACATTAAGGGTTACACGCACAGCCTGCGCCCACGAAAGTGCACTGAAAACAAAAACAAAAAATAAGGCTTTAAGATTCATCGAACATGGTTTTAAGGTGATCCATCACGTCCAAGGCTACCTCTTGCTTGGATTTAAGGGTATAATGTACGGCTTCTTTGTTGGTTTGTAAAAAAGAAATTTTATTAGTGTCATGACCAAAGCCTGCGCCATCATCTGCAAGTGAATTGACAACAATGGCATCTAGGTTCTTGCTTGCTAATTTTTTCTGAGCATTTGCCAAAGCATCTTGGGTTTCAAGGGCAAAGCCTATCAAGATTTGATTCTTTTTCCCCTCTCCTAGTTTTGAAAGTATGTCGGGTGTTGGCGCCAAGGACAAAGAAGGTATACCAGCTTGTTTTTTGATTTTTTGTTGGGCTTTTTCTGTTGGTTGAAAGTCAGCAACAGCAGCAGCCATAATAAGCGCATCGGTATTGGTGTACACGTCCATGCAGGCAGCTAGCATCTGAGCAGCTGTGGTTACAGCTACAACTGAAACATTGGGGTGCGTGATATTTCCAGCAGTAGGTCCACTGATTAAAATAACGTCTGCACCTTGTTGTGCGGCAGCATTGGCTAAGGCATATCCCATTTTTCCTGAGGAGTGATTACCAATAAAACGCACAGGATCTATGGGTTCGTATGTTGGGCCAGCAGTAATGACAATTTTTTTGCCAGACAGCGGAGATTTAGATTTAAAATAATCTTCTAGTATGGCTACTATTTGCTCGGGCTCTTCCATTCGACCTTCGCCTTCTAATCCACTAGCCAAAGGACCAGAGGTAGCTGGAATCAATATGTTGCCGTTAGCAACCAAGCGATTGATATTGTCTTGATTGGCGGGATGCTTATGCATGTCCAAATCCATTGCAGGTGCAAAAAAGACAGGACATTTTGCAGATAGATACGTTGCCAAAAGCAAGTTGTCTGCAGCAGCAGTTGCCATTTTAGCAAGTGTATTGGCAGAAGCGGGAGCAACCAGCATTACATCTGCCCAAAGGCCTAGAGAAACGTGGTTATTCCATACGGCATTATCGTTGTCTTCTTGGGTAAAAGAAGTCAGCACTTCAAGGTAAGTAAGGGTAGATAGCGTAAGAGGGGTAACAAATCCCTTAGCTGCATCGGTCATGACAACCTGTACTTTGGCTCCTGCTTTGACTAGCAATCGGGCGATGGTCGGCGTTTTGTAGGCCGCAATACTCCCCGAAATTCCGAGTAGGATTCGCTTGTCATGCAAGATAGACATGACTATTCGCTTGCGTCAGCGTCAGTGTGACGGAAGTAAATCTTTTCTTGTAGCCATTGCTCAATAGCAATAGCGTGTGGCTTTGGAAGCTTTTCGTAGAACTTAGAAACTTCTATCTGTTCTTTGTTTTCGAAAATTTCCTCTAAATTTTCAGTTGGCGTAGCAAATTCCTCCAATTTCTCGAACAACTCTGTTTTGATGTCCTCATTGATTTGCACGGCACGTCTTGCCATGATTGAAATACTTTCATAGATATTGCCAGTTGATGCATCTAGTTCGTTGCGGTCATATGTTTTTGAAGTAACAGCGGCTTGTGTGCTTTTTAGGTCCATGCGAAAAATTTAATTGGATGCAAAAGTAAGGATTTCTTGCTCAATATCTTTCAAGAGTTTTTGAGCATCCTTCATATGTGTTGATTCTGGGTATAAACGCTTGAAGTTTTCAAATTTAGATTTGGCGTCTTCAAGACGATTTTCCTTCTTATACTGAACGCTATTAATGGCTAGTGTAGCCGCCGCAGAAAACTGAACAAAAAGGGCACCTTCTCGATATGAAGTTCCGGGGTTGTCTGCAATAAAATTATCAAGCGCTTTCATAGCGGCTTTATAATCACGTATGGTATTGTATTGTTTGGCGGTCTCAAAACCTTTCCTTTCAGTCTTGATACGCAATTCTTGTGCCATGGCATTGGCACGATCCATGCGCTCACTTTCAGGGTAGCGGTTGATAAACTCTTGGAGTTTATCCAAAGCTTCGTAGGTATCGGTTTGATCTAAACTAAAGTTTGGAGAGGTCATATAATAGGCATGAGCCATCAAAAAATACGCTTCATCAGCCTTCTGGCTTTTGGGATAGGCTTTTACAAAAGTTTCAAATTCATAGGCTGCCATAATATAATTTTTGGTCTCTAACAACGCATTTGCATAGAAGAAAACAATGCGTTCTGCCTGTGGCTTGCCTCTGTATGATGTCTTTAACTGCTCATAAAGCTGTGCTGCTTTGCGGTATTTACCCTCCTCATATAGAGATTGAGCAAGTTTGTTTTTTAACCCTGGGTCTTCGGTTTTTAGTGCTTTTTGATAGTCACTACAACCTACTACTAAAAAAAGTAGGCCTACAACTAAATAATTTGGTAATTTCATGGTGGCTAATTTAATTAAAACGTTTTACATATTTAGCGCATGAACATATCTTATTTACACCTACTCGCTTTCATCTTTACATTTCAAATAGTCTTTGGACAAGAAGAATCAAGTCCCCCCAATTGGGGAATACACGTCGGTTATGCCACACAACAGGTCTATCCGTTTAGAAACAAAGACTACAAATTCACCCAACATCATGTTTTAGGTCACCTTAGATTAAAACAATTTCAGAAGGGAGGTTTTAAGATAGATGTATTGAGTGAATTGGGTTACTATTTCTCAAAACACCAACTCCTCAACAAATGGTTTACAACAACTTCCAGCTTTGATCATTTCCCAGAAGATTTTCAAGAAAAAATGTTGGCAGAAAAAAACATACATCAATTGGCGGCGCATTTGGGAGTAACCCTCAATTGGTTTTTAAGTCCCAAAATAGCTGTATTTGGATACGGCTCTATTGGACCTATGTGGACCTCACAACTAACAGAACGTTTGGCGGCTGGATTTGCCTTTTCCGACAATTTTGGTTTTGGTATAAAGGTGAAATACAATGAAAGTATCTGGGTAAGCAGCACGCTTGTTTTAAGACATGAATCCAATGCAAATTTTAAGTTTCCAAACTCTGGACACAATAGCATTGGTCTAAGACTGGGCTTGGTGTTTAATTAAGCTTATTTACATAAGGCTGCAAGGCAGCTATAAGTGCATCCGAAGGACTAACTAAAGGAAGTCTCAAGTTAGCTTCACAAAGCCCTAGCAATTGAGAAACTGCCTTAATTCCCGCTGGGTTTCCTTCTTGAAATAGCAAATCTATAACAGCTTTGAATTGCTGGTTGATTCGATTTGCCTCAGCTTCGTTTTTATCCAAAGCCAAGTCCATTCCATGTTTAAACGCTTTTGGAAAGCCACCGGCAACTACAGAGATAACGCCGTCACCACCCAAAAGGGTTAGTGGAATTGCGGTTTCGTCATCACCAGAAAAAACGAAGAAATCTGTTGGGCTTTGCGCAATGATTTCTGCGCCCTGATCCATATTGCCACTTGCATCCTTAACCCCTACAATATTTTTTGCATCATTAGCAATACGCACTGTGGTCTCGGCAGTCATGTTCACGCCTGTTCTACCTGGCACATTGTACATCAATAAAGGTAAAGGCGATACGGCATCCAATGCCATATAGTGCTGATACAATCCTTCTTGATTAGGGCGGTTATAATAAGGCGTAACAGACAGAATAGCGTCAAATCCATTAACATCAAGAGACTGAAAGCTTTCAACCAACGAACGAGTACAATTGCCGCCAACTCCCATAATCAGCGGAACACGTTGCTTGTTTTCACGCACAAAAGTGGTAAATACAGCCTGCTTTTCGTCATTTGTCAGCGTAACCGATTCGCCCGTAGTACCCAAGGCAACAAGAAAATCAATACCGCTATCAATCAAGAAATGAATGATACGTGCAAGTGCGTCATGATCCACCGAACCGTCTGCATGAAAAGGGGTAATAACCGCTACTCCTGTAGATTTGACTGTTAACTTATGCATGAGGGTTTATTTTATTAAAATATGTTTTGAGGTCATTTAAAAACCCGCCAAAGTCCAATCGTGTAGGCAACACCAAATCATTCAATCTAGTATCCATACAAGATGGACCTATGCGAAAAGATGCCTTGAGTTGAGCAGAAAAAGATGCCAGTGAAAGGGTACTTTGCTGCACAAAATGAATCGCAATATCATATTGCTGTGACGTCACAAACTTTAAATCATCTTCCACTATCCTACCACGCCAGTCCAAACTCTTGGGATATAAGTGTGGCTTGGGCAAACCTTCAAGCATTTTTTTATTTAGATGGAAATGGACACGCTCGATTGTTTCATATTCTGGTGAAAAAAAATCAATCATGTCTTGAAACTGCGCTTCTGTAATATCTAAATCCGTATCGTGAACAAAAACCATACGACGTATCGTTGCAGGCTTAACTCCTACTCTGTTTTCAAGTAGACTAAGCTGTTGTTTTACGGCACGTTTGGCAAAAAAATTCATTGTTGCAAAAGTAGTGTTTTCATAAGAGGTGGTTGCATGACCACAACAATATATTATAAAAAACTAACGGTTTGTTACAAACACAACATTAGGAACTTATAAGGGCATCCAACTCTTGTTCAGAAATGATGCGAACACCCAAGCTTTCGGCCTTGGTCTTCTTGGCAGGGCCCATCTTATCACCAGCAACCAAATAGGTGGTGTTTTTTGAAATAGAAGAAGAAATCTTTCCACCATGCTGTTCGATAGCAGCCTTTAGTTCGTCTCTAGAATATTGACTAAAAACACCCGACACCACAAAACGCATATCTGCAAGTGTGGTTGAAGTGGGTTGAGACGAAACAGCTGCTTCGAGTTGAACGCCAGAGGCACGTAATTGTGAAATAACAAAAAGGTTGTCGACATCTTGAAAAAAAGCAACCACACTTTGAGCAATACGTGTTCCAATTTCATCAACAGCTTCCAAGGCTTCGACATCGGCTTGCATCAAGGCATCAATTGAACCAAAGTGTTGTGCCAACTTTTTGGCAACAGTTTGACCCACATAGCGAATACCCAAACCAAACAACACACGGTGGAAAGGTATGCTTACAGATGCTGCAATGGCTTGAACAATGTTCTGTGCCGATTTTTCAGCCAACCGTTCAAGCGATATAAGGTCTGCCTCAGTAAGGGCGTATAAATCCGCATAGCTATTGATGCGGTTATTTATAATGAGCAGCTGTATGGTTTCAGCGCCCAGACCGTCAATATCCATGGCTTTTCTGGAAATAAAATGCGCCACACGACCCACACGCTGCGGTAAACAGCCGGCTGCATTTGGACAATAGTGCTGTGCTTCTTCGGGGTTTCTCTTTAATGGGGTGCCACACGAAGGACAGTTGGTTGCGTACTGAATAGCTTGGCTGTTGGGCAAACGCTTGCTGTGATTGACCGAAGTTATCTTAGGAATAATTTCACCTCCTTTCTCAACAGAAACGGTATCGTTGAGATGGAGTCCAAGTTCAGCGATAAAATCTGCATTGTGCAAGGATGCCCGCTTGACTATGGTACCGCCCAGTAATACGGGTTTTAGTTGTGCTACAGGTGTAATAGCACCTGTACGCCCTACTTGGTATACTAAATCTTCCAGTTGGGTTTCAACCGCCTCTGCTTTAAACTTATAAGCCATGGCCCAACGAGGTGATTTGGCCGTATAACCGAGTTGCTCTTGGTATGCCAATTGGTTTACTTTAACCACTACCCCATCAATTTCATAGGGCAAGCTACTGCGCTCAAGCTCCCAATGATCTAAAAAGGCAAACACTTCTTGCATATTGTGGGCATGCACAAAATGCTTGGGCACATAGAAGCCCCACCTTTTGGCTGCTTGCAGCGACGCCAATTGGGTTTGAAATAAGGTTCTGTCTGTAACAATTTGATAGAGAAAACAATCCAAGGGACGGGCTGCCACTAACTTACTGTCTTGCAGTTTTAAACTACCAGATGCCGTATTTCTTGGGTTCATATAGGGCTCTTCGCCTTGGGCTAGGCGTTGTTTATTCATCTGTTCAAAACCCGCTAAAGGCAAAATAATTTCTCCTCTTATGGCAAAATGTTGCGGCACATCCGAAGCTGAAATTTGCAGGGGAACACTGTGGATGGTCTTGATGTTTTGGGTTACTTCATCGCCTTGAAAACCGTCGCCGCGTGTAAGGGCTTGCACGAGCTTCCCGCCTTCATAGGTCAGGCTGATTGAAGCCCCGTCGTATTTCAACTCACAGGTATAATCCAAGGATTCCACGCCTAAGTTTTTACACATACGCTGCTCCCAATCCAACAAATCCTGCCTGTTATAGGAGTTGTCTAGTGAGTACATGCGGTGCTCATGGGTAATGGTATTAAAGTTTTTGGTCACGGCGCCGCCCACACGCTGGGTGGGTGAATTGGCATCAAAAAGCGCAGGATTTGCATCTTCAAGCGCTTGGAGTTCGGCCAGCTTTTCATCAAACTCACGATCAGAAATCACAGGCGTATCATCTATATAATAGCGTCGGTTGTGCTCATGTAGCTCAGTCCTTAATGCAAGTATTTTTTCTGCTGTATTCATCGGTAATGTGCACGTATAAACCGTGGGTTTGTTCTAAAATCGTTTCGAAGTACAATATCGGAAAATCCTGCTTGTGTTAAAAGCAAATGAAGTGTTTTCATAAGCGGTGCATGTCCTTCTAAATAAACACCGCCCTTGGTATTTAGCTGCTTGGCTGCATAATTGATGATGTGTGTATAGAATTTTAGCGGTGATGCCCCCGGAACAAAAATGGCGTGTTCGGGTTCTCGCAATACGTGTGCTTCGGTATGTGCTTTTTCGGATTCGGGCACATAGGGTGGATTAGACACAATAATGTCCCAATTGGTGTTGGGCAGTTGTGCACCCAAAACATCAACAACTTCAAAATTGACAGTTATGCTGTTTTTTTTTGCATTGTGTCTGGCTGTTGCCAAGGCATCTAAATCAACATCCCAAGCCGTAACTTTCCAGTTTGGGCGGGCTTTCTTTAGGGCTATTGCCACACAACCACTACCTGTTCCGATGTCAAGCACATGAAGGGGTGCTTCATTATCGTACGCTGACAACAACCAATATACCAGCTCTTCTGTTTCGGGTCGGGGAATAAGCACTCGTTCGTCTACTTCTAGTATAAGACCAGCAAACGTAACGGTACCTATTATATATTGTATGGGTTCATTTTCTTGAAGGGCTGTTAATGCGGCTAGAAATTGTGCTTCTTTTTCAGGAGACAATGCTTCATCAAGATTGAGTACAACCTGCGCGGGTGTGAAATTTAAATAGGCTTCACACAACATTTCAAAATGCACACCAATTTCATCTTGGGTGTACTGTGATGAAAGTAACTTAAGAAATTGTGCTCTAATTTTTTTTACTGTCAAAGTGGGTCAATTGTAAATGAAATCTGCTTCGCAAGGAGATATTTGATATTTTTGCTAAAATACACATTCCCGTTGCATCCAACCCACGATAATTTTATGCGCCGCTGTTTGGTACTAGCTCAAAAGAGCTTTGGTCACACCTATCCCAATCCAATGGTGGGCGCGGTAGTGGTCAAGGATGGAAAAATTATTGGTGAAGGCTGGCATCAAAAAGCGGGGGATGCACATGCCGAAGTAAATGCCTTGGCTAAGCTTTCTGAGAAAGAACTGCTAGACGCTACTTTATATGTAAACCTCGAACCCTGTTCACATCACGGCAAAACACCTCCCTGCTGTGATTTGGTTTTGGCAAAGGGCATTAAAAAAGTAATCATAGGTGCCACGGACCCCAACCCAAAGGTGGCCGGACGTGGTATTGCAGCACTAAAAGCGGCAGGCGTTGAGGT
>QXZR01000086.1:0-7918 GCA_009886265.1 Flavobacteriaceae bacterium | reverse complement strand
ACCCAAAGGTGGCCGGACGTGGTATTGCAGCACTAAAAGCGGCAGGCGTTGAGGTCATTAGCGGCGTACTAGAAGCTGCCTGTTTGGAATTGAATAAACGTTTTTACTGTTTCCATACCAAAAAGCGTCCATATATTATTTTAAAGTGGGCACAAACGGCAGATGGCTATATAGCACCTGAAGATGACAAAAAAGGTGAGGTGTTTTGGATTAGTGATGCAAACAGCCAGCAACTGGCGCACCGTTGGCGGGCTGAAGAACACGCCATATTGGTGGGCAGGAAAACAGTGGACAATGACAACCCACAACTAACGACAAGAAAGTGGACGGGCAGCAATCCGATTCGACTGGTCATTGACCCCAACAATAGCATAGATGAAAACGCACATATATTAAATGGAGCTGCGAAAACGGTGGTTTTCAACAACAGCATCAATAAAAAAGAAGCAAATGTCAATTGGGTCGCAATAGCAAAAACGGAAATGGTAAAAGGTGTCATGAATTGGTGTGCCGCTAATGAAATTCAATCCATCATGGTTGAAGGCGGAGCGGCAACAATTGATGGGTTCTTAACAATCAATTTATGGGATGAATGCCGTGTACTCGAAGCTGGCAAGTTAGTAGGAAATGGCATCAAGGCCCCACAGCTACCAGAGGGAAAAAAAGCATCAAAAAAAATTGTAGGAGATATACTACACCTTATTGTGAATGAAAGACCTTAAGTAAGTAGTCCGGGCATTTCATAGCCCTGCGTGTTTGTTCATCCACAAAAACCAAACGCGTTGTTGCAGTAGCAACACAAACTTTCTGCTGATTTTCAATCACATAGGAAAAATCAACATAATAGCCCTCTAATACGTCTAATGTTGCATGAACCAAATATATGTCTTCAAAGTGTAATGGCTTCTTATATTGTATGGTTATGTCAACTACTGGCAGTAAAATACCTTTCTTCTCTAAGTCGCCATAGCTAACCCCTTGATTTTGCAGCCATTCAATTCTTGACTGTTCCAAGGCATATACATATTGTGCGTGGTGCATAACACCCATTTGATCAACCTGATGATAATGGACTGTGTTCTGAATTGTAATATTTTTCTTACTCATTGTAAGGCATTAATGTCAAAAAAAAGTGTTCTTGACGAGTCATAATATGCAATAAACTTTCTGAAAATTCAATAGGAAAAGCACTTTTTTTTAAAAAAAAATAAACACATATTTGTCGTGTACAATTAAAGGCATAGAAACCCCAAATTTTAAACTTTTTTTGTTACATCAAAACCATAGCAACCAATAGTAAAATGCAAAAAACCGCTGATAGCGTTTGGGGAAACTGTTTGAATTTTGTCAAGGATAACATTCACAATCAAGCTTTTAAAACTTGGTTTGATCCGATTAAACCTTTGAAATTGAACGGCGATGCCCTCAGTGTTGAAGTCCCGAGTAAATTCTTTTACGAGTGGCTTGAGGAACACTATGTTGAAATCCTAAAAGTTGCACTCACAAAAGAAGTCGGCCCAGGCGCCAGACTTGTTTATGTAATCCGAATGGAAAACACATTTGGCAGCAAACAAGCATTTACAGAAAGTATTCCAAGCCAAAATAAGGGACGTATTAAAGTACAGAATGTTGAAGCGCCCCTACAAGCGCAAACCGCTGAACTTAAAAATCCATTTGTCATTCCAGGAATACGCAACCTAAAAGTTGAATCGCAACTAAATCCGAGCTACAACTTTGAAAACTTTTTAGAAGGTGATGCCAACCGATTGGCTAGGTCAGCCGGTATTGCAGTAGCCAACAAACCTGGCGGAACCTCTTTCAACCCCCTACTCATTTTTGGTGGTGTTGGTCTTGGGAAAACACACCTTGCCCACGCCATAGGTGTTGATATAAAAAGTAAATACCCAGAAAAGACTGTATTGTATATCTCAGCCGAGAAATTTACACAACAATATATAGAAGCGGTTAAGAAAAATACGCGAAACGATTTTATTCACTTCTACCAAGTGATGGACGTTCTTATTATAGATGACGTGCAATTCTTCTCTGGGAAATCAGGAACGCAAGACGTGTTCTTCCATATTTTTAACCACCTGCACCAAAACGGCAAGCAAGTTATCTTGACTTCTGATAAGGCACCGGTAGACATGCAAGACATTGAACAACGCTTGTTGTCGCGATTCAAATGGGGGCTATCTGCTGAACTACAACGTCCTGACTACGAAACACGCGTTTCCATTCTAAAAAACAAATTGTACCGTGACGGCGTTGAAATGCCTGATGAAATCATCGATTTTGTTGCCAAGTCTGTCAAGACAAATGTGCGCGAACTCGAAGGTGCGATTATATCGCTCATCGCACAGGCATCTTTTAACAGAAAAGAAGTTACCCTAGATTTGGCAAGACAAATCGTTGAGAAGTTTGTACGCAATACCAAACGTGAAGTTTCTATCGACCACATTCAAAAAGTGGTGTCAGAATACTTCCAAATGGACGTTACTACGCTACAATCCAAAACGAGAAAGCGCCATATCGTACAGGCCAGACAATTGGCCATGTTCTTTGCCAAAAAAATGACCAAAGCTTCTTTGGCAAGTATTGGCTCTAAAATTGGACACCGCGACCACGCTACCGTGCTTCACGCTTGCAAAACCGTTGACAACCTTGCATTTACCGACAAGCAGTTCCGCAAATATGTGGACGACCTCAACAAGAAACTTTCCAACTAAGGCATGACAACCAAGGTGCTTATGGTGTGTTTGGGTAATATCTGCCGCTCACCATTAGCAGAAGGCATCATGCGTAAACTCACCAACAAACAGGAATTTTTAATTGATTCTGCTGGCACGGCCAACTACCACCTAGGCGCAGCACCTGACCACAGAAGCATTGCCATTGCTGCACTACACAATATTGACATCAGCAGGCAACAAGCACGACAACTCACCCCAGCTGACATAGACGCTTTTGACCACATATTGGTCATGGACGAAGAAAATCTTTCCAATGCGCTAGCCCTGTGCAACTCAGCAACACAACGAGATAGAATTGCACTTATCACCACCGCAAGTGAGGTAGATGCGCCCCACATTCCCGATCCCTATTACGGAGGGGATGATGGTTTTGCTCATGTCTATGAACTGCTGCACGATTGTTGCATCAATTGGTTGAAAAAACATACCAAATGAGCACACAAACAACAGGTCGTCTCTTTTTAATTCCAAATGTATTGGGCGATACGGCACCACTAGAGGTGATGCCCATATCGGTTAAAAAAACCATAGAGGCCCTGCGTTGTTTTGTCTTTGAGAAAGAAAAAGCGGGTCGGGCGTTTGTCAAAAGCATTAGCCCAAACATACCCCAAGACAACATAACAGTTCACCTACTCAATAAATTTACAACCGAAGAAGACCTGACTGCCATGCTCCTACCCCTTCAAAATGGCGAGGACATGGGACTTATTACAGATGCGGGTTGCCCAGGCGTTGCAGATCCAGGTGCATCACTTGTGGCACGGGCGCACGCCAACAATATGCGTGTCATTCCACTGGTGGGGCCATCTTCCATACTGTTGGCAGTTATGGCAGCTGGACTCAACGGCCAATCTTTTGCGTTTAACGGCTATTTACCCATAGACAAGGGCGAACGCAGAAAGGCCATCAAGCAATACGAGAAAAAATCCATAGAACTAAATCAAACACAGGTGTTTATAGAAACCCCTTATCGCAACAATGTACTTCTTGATGAATTAAGCAAGGCCTTAAGACCAAAAACACTACTCAGTGTGGCCTGTGACATCACGCTTCCCACGGAGTTTATCAAAACGGCAACTGCCGAGGCATGGCGCAACAACAAGGAAGACTTACACAAAAGACCTACCGTTTTTTCTTTGCTAGGCAGCTAGCGATAGATGTTTTTTTCGCGTAACCAACGGGTGTATATTTTTTTATTTTTATTGTGTTGTGACAGGTTAGTCGCAAACAAATGATAGCCACTCCGACTTGGATCAGCGACAAAATATATATACTTGTGCTTGGCAGCAAACAGCACCGCATCAATGGCACTAACGTCTGGCATGGTAATGGGTCCGGGAGGTATCCCCCTGTTGCGGTAGGTATTATAAGGAGATCTGATTTTTAAGTCCGCATAGAGCACTCTCCGAATGTCCATATCAAAGTCATTGGCTTTACGCATCAATGCATAAATAACGGTTGGGTCGGCTTGTAGTCGCATACGTTTACGCAGTCGGTTGAGGTAAACCCCTGCTACCAATGGGCGCTCATCCACACGGTAGGATTCTTTGTGTACCACAGCGGCCAAAGCCACTACTTCCTCCCGTGAAAGTTTTATTTTTTTGCGTGCCGACTCTCGCTTTGGCGTCCAAAAAGCCTTGTATTGCCTTAGCATCCTGTCTCTAAACTGCTCGGCAGTAGTGTTCCAAAAAACATCATAAGAATTAGGCAAACAAATGGACAAGACATTGTCTTGGGTCAAACCGTTTTCCTTCAAAAAGTCCACATCGTAAAAGGCCTGCATGATGGCAGTGCTGTCTGTTTCTATTTTCTTAGCAACGTATGCCGCCAAATGCATCAGCGTTTTTTGGTTGTTAAACGTCAGACGGATGGGTTTGTTTTCTGAGCGCAATCGGTTGATTAGCTCGTTGTTGTTCATGCCTTTATCCAACACAAAACGTCCTGGCATGGGCTGAAACCCTTTGCGGCTGGCAGCTTGCTGAAAAAAATCAAAGCGCTCAACCACCTGAGCAAGGGTGTCGTAGGCGGCAACTTTGGTGTCTGAAGAAGGAATAAGTATTTCTTGTTGCGTAGATTCAAAAGCGGTATTGGAAGAAAAAAATACCCTGTAAAAATGAAATACAAATGCGCTACCAACAAAAAATCCCAATAGCAGTACCGCTATAAATACGCGTCTAATCATTTGGTTGTTATTTCCCATTGTCCCTTATAAACAGGCGTGGCAGGACCTTGAAGCACCACTGCTTCATATCCGTTGGAAGTGGCGGTAAACGAAACGGTCAATATACCGCCTTTGGTATGTATGCTGATTTTTTCTGCGGTGACACGCTTGCTTAGGTGTGCTCCTATGGCAGCGGCAGTAACGCCAGTGCCACACGAAAGCGTTTCCGCTTCAACACCACGTTCAAAAGTGCGGACGTTTAAGCCATCAGCTGAAGTAACTTCAACAAAGTTTACATTGGTACCGTTTGCATAATACGGAGCGCCGTGGGCAATAACTGCGCCTGTGGTAGCCACGTCTACAGCAGACACGTCACCGACAAAAGCAATGTGATGCGGTGATCCTGTATCTATAAAAAGGGCTTTGTCACGTGTTTCCCAATTGGAAACGTCATGTAGCGAAAGGGCTACCTCCTCACCCACAAATTGTGCTTGGTGCAAACCATCGGCCGCGCGGAAAACCACTTCTTTTTGGGTAAGTCCCAATGCGTTGGCGTAGTGAACAGCACAGCGAGAACCGTTGCCACACAAACTACCTTCATGGCCATCGGCATTAAAATAACGCATAAAAAAATCGGAGGTGGTATCGGATTCTATGGCAATAAAACCATCGGCACCTATGCCGTAATTGCGGTGACAAAGCTGTGCAATAAGGGCGTGTTCTTTAATAGGAAAACTACTGTCGCGATTGTCTACAATCACAAAGTCATTTCCAGTACCCTGATATTTTATGAATGAAAAAATCATGTGCAAATATAACCAAATTGAACCTCGACTATGTTGAACGCATCTTGACTTTTTCTATTCCCTGAAAAATACTTGAAAATCGCCCATATTTTGTTACTTTTTTCAGTCGTAGCCCAGCTATGACATTCAAAAAGTGCCTCCTCTGATCAAATATCATTTCATTATCGGTTAAAAACTAAAAATCAAGATACGTTCGTTGTTAAAAATGCGTTAAATGACTTTTAACTCAAACACAGTTGTCCTATTTTTGAGTGTACTATTTAATTGAAACGCTATGAACTCATTCTTTAAATACATGGCAGTAGCCTTTGGCGCTGCTTTTCTAACCCTACTTGGATACCACCTTACGCAAGAACAAACCATGGTTTACACGCCTGCGCAACCACAAGCTGTAAATGCCAATTTTACGCCTACTACAACGATAAAAGCCATCAGCACGGATTTTACGGCTGCTGCCGAAAAAACCATTGATGCTGTGGTGCATATCACCAATACCAGTGTGAAAAAAGGGCAGCGACCCAGCAGCTTTATGGAATACTTCTATGGAAGAAGCGCACGTGAATACCCACGTGTAGGCATGGGTTCGGGAGTTATCGTGTCATCAGACGGCTATATCATAAGCAACAACCACGTTGTTGAGGGTGCCACAACCCTAGAAATCACCACCAACGACAACAAAAAATATGAAGTCGAAGTCATTGGTACGGACAGCAATGCCGATATCGCTGTACTTAAAATAAAAGGCGATTATAATTTTCCTTATGTGCGTTTTGCCGACTCCGACAACACACGCATTGGCGAGTGGGTATTGGCAGTTGGTAACCCCTATAATCTAAACTCCACCGTTACGGCAGGAATCATCAGTGCGAAATCGAGAGATTTTAGCGATTATGACAACAAAAACCAATCTTTTATCCAAACCGATGCTGCTGTGAATTCAGGAAACAGTGGCGGTGCATTGGTCAATTTGGACGGCGATTTGATTGGCATCAACACGGCCATTACGAGCAACGGCATGGGTACCTTTATTGGCTATTCATTTGCCGTGCCCAGCAACATCGCGCGAAAGATTTATGAAGATATTGTAGAATACGGCAACGTGCAAAAGGCACTGTTGGGCGTGTCGGGCAACGGCCTAAACGCGCGCATGGCCGAGCAACTCGGCATTGAAGAAACCGAAGGGTTCTATGTTGGTGGGCTGGAAGAGAATATGGGTGCCAAAGAAGCCGGTATTCAAGAAGGGGATATCATCACCAAAATTGACAATGCCCCCATTCGAAAATTTGCTGATTTAACCGGGTATTTAGGTTCCAAGCGCCCAGGCGAAAGCGTGGATGTGACGGTTGTTCGCGAAGGAGAAGCCATTAGCCTTAGGGTTGCACTAAAAGCAACGCCTTTTATCAATTACTACGGCATGCGCTTGCGCGACCTCAGCGAAAAAGAGGCTAAATCGTACGACACTGATAGCGGCGTTTATGTTTCTGGAGTAGAGAACAGCAGACTGTTTCGCAGGGGCGTTCAATCAGGAGATGTCTTACTTGCCATTAATGGTAAGGAAGTGAATAGTAAATCAGCTGTATTGGAATTGGACGAAGATAGCATTTATGAACTTACATTTTTGAACAAAAACGGTGAAAAAATGCGTTTTATTTTTGAGTAATAGGCTTATTCTTTTTTTCGCTTTGTGGTGTGTTTCAGTTTTAGCACTGCAAAATTGAGTTCCAATGTGGTTTCTGACTCGATTTCGGTCATGTCATGATCTAGCAAATCAGCCATAAGTTCGGCGCTTTTTTTAAGCAGTCTATTCTTTTTGTTTCCAGTAGTAGAGCTTACTTTGTTCGACTCAGCAATAGCTGCAGCCACCGTTTTTTGTAGCGCACGAAGCTTGGCGAAGGTTTCAATAATCAAAAAGGTAGCCTCAGTAGCTTGTTTGCTTTTTAAAATGGTAGCCAGCATATATAACCCTTTTTCGGTAAAGGCTTTGGGTGGTACTCTTGTTTTTGAAAAGTTTGTGGTCGAAATTTTCGACCGCAAAACATTCCAATCCTTAGATGTTAATGCTACCATATATGCTTTGGGAAATTTATCAGGATTGTTTTTTACTGCCTCATTGATGCGTTTGGTTTGAACGCCATACAGTTGCGCTACATCTCGATCGATAAGCACTTGTTGACCTTTAATAGAAATAAGCTTCGCTT
>QXZR01000085.1 GCA_009886265.1 Flavobacteriaceae bacterium | reverse complement strand
ATTACCCGTAACAAATGCCATTCCTGAGGCTGCTATTGAAGGTACCCAATAGTAGAAAGGCTGCTCCATTCCCGGTAGCGAACGGTTTTTAGTAATGGTTGTTCCTGTATAATTCTTGCCGTAGGTGATTTTGGGCCAACCATAGTTTTTTCCTGCTTCGATGATGTTAATTTCATCGCCGCCTCTTGGCCCGTGCTCGTGTGCCCATATCTCACCTGTTTCAGGATGTATTGTAAGCCCTTGTGGATTACGGTGACCATAAGAATAAATGGCTTCTTTAGCGCCATTTACTCCTACAAAAGGGTTATCAATTGGAACACTTCCGTCATCGTTTAAGCGGTATATTTTACCATTATCCCGTGTAATGTCTTGTGGGTTTATATCTCGTTCACCTCTATCACCCACAGAGAAATAAAGATACCCATCTGAATCAAATACGATACGTGATCCAAAGTGCACTCCTTTTTTTGTGTCAGGCACAGCCTTGTATAGTAGTTTTACGTCTGAGAGTGCGTTTCCTCTTAGTGTAGCAGTATACAAGCCTGTATTTCCTCCAGAGGCATCTTCATTGGCGGTTGCCATGGTAAAATAGATCCGGTTATTTTGTTCAAAATCGGGGTGGAGGGCAATGCCCATCAAGCCGCCCTGACCACGAACATAGGGGGTAGGCAAACCAGAAATCTCATTTTTTTTGCCGTATTGAAAGCGTATTAACTTCCCTTCTTTTTCCGTGTACAATAAACTCCCATTGGGCAGAAAGACCATTCCCCACGGTACTTCTACATCAGAAACAACAAGCGCTGTAGTATACGATACACTTGTTGGTGTTTTAAGAGGAGGTGTGTTTTCTTTTTGGGCACAAGATGTTTGGCTTAATATAAAAGTTACACAAGCCAGTATGGTGATGTTTCTTTTCATGGGGTTAATTTAGCATTATCACAAATATACCAAATCTATAACTGCACTTGAACACGCGCAAAGGCTTGGCGCATGGCAGCAGGCTCAAAGTATCGCCCACCAAAGGCATTGATACGGATATTGTCATAGTAGTTTGCATTGGCAATATTACTAATGCCCATTGTCCAAGTTGTTATGTCCCATTTGCGTTGCGCATACAGGTCAAATGTCCAAAATTCTGATACTTCAACAAGGTTTTTAGAATCGGCATAACGCTTGCCTATATGGCGTATGTTCAGCGATACAGCAGTTTTTCCAAAAAGATGATTTAGGCCTGCGCTAAACTGACTTCTAGGTACGTTAGGCAAGTCATTGCTGTCTTGGGTTTTAAATGTTCCCTGGCTATAATTGAGTTTTAGGGTGGCAGTTTTTGCCATGCGAAAGTTGGCTGTAGCCTCAATACCTTTTCTGTCTACACGGCCAATATTCCTAAAAAAATCTTGCCCTGGAAAAGCGTTAAGCTCGTAGGATAAAATCTCGTCTTGGGTTGTTGTTGTAAACAGTGTAAGCGAAGCGTGAAAAATCTTTGTTTTTAGATACAAGCCAACTTCTACTTCTTCTGATTGTTGGGGCGTTAGTATATTATTAAAGCCAGTTTTTCCTGTTGGATTGGCAGATAGTTCATTGAGTGATGGTGTTTCAAAGCCTGTTCCCCAACGGATATAACTGCTTAGGCTGGGCGAAAAGCTATAAAATGCCGCGATAGCAGGAGAGAAGGCAGACAGGTTTTTTTTGTCCGAATTAGTGCCCATAAAATCAACGAGTTGTATGCGGTGGGTGTCGGCACGAAGCGTCGCACGGAATCGCCAATCGCTGAGGGCTAATTCAACAATGCCATAGGCGCCAAGTGTGTAAAAGCGTTCGCTTTGGTCTAGCGTAGCGGTTCCTTTTTCTCCCAAGATGTTTTTAAACCTGTTTCTTCCGTCTCTTTGGGCTGCTGCCTCAACGCCATATTGCCATAGCCACTGCTTTTTACGTCCGTCTTTCTGCATGCCAAGACCATAGTAACTACGCCCCAAATCAATTTGACCACCAAATTCAAAAGGCAGTTTCGCATCTAGATTACGTTTTGTAAAAAACCCATAAGCGGTCCATTTTTTACTTTGCCAACGCGCCGTGAATTGATGCTGTTGCACCTTTTCACCTGCTTTATAATCTAGGTTTCGCTGTCTTGCTTGACTGCGGTTTTGTGTTACTTCAGCTAATGTGAGCCCGCCAGCATCCAATGCCATTGGACTGTTGAAATAACTGTAATCAACAGAAAGTTTATTTCCGTTGGTAATAATAAAGGTATTGGATAGGTTTATGAGGCTGTTTTCATAGCCACTCCAATGTCGGTAACCATTGTATTTTTTGTGTTCTACGACGGCGCGAAACAGATTTTTTTCATTCTTAGAACCGTAGCTGCCAACCAAGTGTTGGGTGCCAAAGTCTCCGAATGTTGCGGTAAGTGTTTGTTCATTTTTAATTGGGGTGCTTTTGAGCAATATGACGCCTCCCGATGCATTGCCATACAGCCCACTAGAAACGCCTCGAATAACTTCAATAGTTCCCATGGAGGATAATGGAATGTGGTCCAATTGTGTCTGTCCATCGGGTGTAGTAACGGGGATGCCATCCCACAAAACCTTAATACCGCGAATGCCAAAAGTGGCACGTGTTCCAAACCCACGAATGGAAATGCGTGTGTCTTGACTGAAATTTTGCTGGCTGCTGACAAATAAGCTGGGTACGCCTTGTAATAATTCTCCAATGTCTTGCTTTAGCAGTAGGCTGTCTTGGGCAATATCCGTTTGACTTATGGGTTGAATACTGCTTTGTATTCGCTGTGCACGTAAAACTACTTCTTCTAACTGTTGCACTTGCGCATGGCAAATTGCGGAAAATAGCAACATAAAGTATAAAGCCCTACGCATCGTTGGTGTAAAGGTCAATCAGGCCTGGTGGCGTGTCAACGTAAATGGATTTTGTATCTCTTTTAACCTCCAAAATGATCTCATCAACTATTGGGATTAAAGCTATTTTTTGACCAATGGAAACTTCAATGGTTGCCTGTGCGGTATGTTCATTAATTGCTACAACGGAACCAATCTCGCCCAAGTTTTTGTCAACAACATCAAAACCGATGATTTCGTGGTAATAAAATTTATTTCCAGCCAGTTTTGGAAGCTTCGTCAATGGCAAATATGCTTTTAACTTAAGTATCAGATTGGCATCTTCCTCATTATCGACATCCTCTAAGCGAAGACGTAATAATCCAGGTTTGTGCATGGCACACTTCTCAACAAAAAAAGGGATAAGCGCATTGTTTTGTGCTAGAAAGAGACTATCAAGGGATTGATATATTTCTGGCTCGTCAGTATCTAGCTTAAGGAGTACTTCGCCTTTAAAACTGTATTTACCGACCACTGTTCCAAGAAAAAAACAGTCTTCGAAACGCATGTGTTGGTGTTATTCAGCCTTCTCGTCAGCCTCTGGTGCAGCTTCTTCAGCGGCAGCTTCTTCAGTGGCAGCCTCTGGTGCAGCTTCTTCAGCGGCAGCCTCTGGTGCAGCTTCTTCAGCAGCAGCTTCAGGTGCAGCTTCTTCAGCGTCAGCCTCTGGTGCAGCTTCCTCAACCGGAGCCTCTGATGCAGCTTTCTCAGCAGCAGCTTCAGCTTCAGATGCTGCAGCCGCAGCTTCTTCCTCTGCTATTGCAGTTTCGGCATCAGCCTTTCGTTTTTCGCTAACTTCTTTTTCAGCAGCTAAAATTTTAGCTTTTTCGTCGGCTTTAGCTTTGGAAAGTTTTTCAATATTAACAGTGTTGCGTGATGCTTTATCAGCCAACCACGCTTCAAATTTTGTTTCAACGTCTTCTTCTTTAAGCGCACCTTTGTGAACACCATTAACTAGGTGATTTTTCAACATAGCACCTACTTCAGATAGTAAGTTACGAGCTGTGTCCGTTGGTTGTGCTCCGTTTTGAAGCCAATTAACAGCGCTGTCAACGTCGATTTTTAATGTTGCTGGGTTGGTATTGGGATTGTAAGTACCTATTTTTTCTAGGTAGCGACCATCTCTTTTAGAACGTGCATCTGCTGCAACTACCCAATAGAAGGGCTTTCCTTTTTTACCGTGTCTTTGAAGACGAATTTTTACTGACATATCAAATTAAATTTTTGGGTGCAAAACCCTGGTTATTAATGCGTGGCAAATCTACACTATTTTTTGATTTTACCAAACGTTAATAACTTCATATTCACTTGCGTATATTTTACATACTAACTTCACTAAATTAGTTGGCTAATCCGTTACCATGTTTTTAGTTTTTGATACCGAAACCACTGGCTTGCCAAAACGCTGGGATGCGCCTATTTCAGATCATGAAAATTGGCCACGATGTGTTCAGATTGCATGGCAACTTCACGATGACTTTGGCAACTGTGTAGAACACAAGGATTTTATTGTTTCCCCTGAAGGTTTTGATATTCCTTTTGAGTCAGAACAAATACATGGAATTAGCACAGCGCTATCGACTAAAGAAGGCAGTGCTATAAATGCAATTTTAGCTGACTTTAACACTGCATTGGCCAAATCAAAATACATCATTGGTCATAATGTAAAGTTTGACGTCAATATCATTGGCGCAGAGCTAGACCGCCTTGGTTTGGATACTTCTGTTACCACAACCCCCATTTTAGACACTTGTACAGAGCACACTGCTACGCTATGTCAAATACCTGGTGGCAGAGGAGGAAGATTTAAACTGCCAACCCTTTCAGAACTCTACAAACAGTTATTTGATGACAGCTTTGACCAAGCGCACAATGCCACTGCAGATGTAGAGGCTACAGCCCGTGCGTTTTTCGAGTTGCTGCGTCGAAATAAATTTCCTGCAAACCAAATCACAGATGGTGAACTACTTGTGTCACGGCTAAATGAAACTTTTGAAGAAGCCGTGCCGTTAATAGGTTTGTCACACACCGATCTTAAGGCAGCATCAGCAAAACTAATTCAAGAGAAGCAAGCGCCTGTTTCTACGCCAGCTGTCTTAGCCAAAACAGCGCTAAGCACTCCTTTTGCACACTTGCACACCCTTTCGCAATTTACGGTCTTGCAGTCTACCATAAGGGTAAAAGAACTAGCGGAAACAGCAGACCAAATGGGGATGCCAGCCGTGGCATTAACAGACTTGGGTAATTTGATGGGCGCATTCCATTTTGTAAAATCTGTCAAACAAGTCAATGCCAAGCGCGCTGAAGATGACGATAGGCCGCCGCTTAAACCCATAGTAGGTATCACACTCAACGTGTGTGAAGACCACTTAGACCGCAGTCGAAGGGATAATGGTTATCAGATGGTTTTTCTTGCCAAAAACAAAGCAGGTTACCAAAACCTATCCAAGCTATCTTCCCTGGCGTACACCAAAGGCTTCTATTATGTGCCTCGAGTTGATAGAAAATTAATACAGCAATACAAAGACAACCTCATTGTGCTGACCGGGAATGTTTACGGCGAAGTGCCTTCTAAATTACTCAACGTAGGCGAAAAGCAGGCAGAGGAGGCGCTGTTGTGGTGGAAAGAACAGTTTCATGACGATCTCTACATTGAAATCATGCGGCACCAACAGGAGGATGAAAACCGCATCAACCCTGTGCTTATTCAGTTTTCACAAAGGCATAATGTAAAACTTGTCGCTACTAACTCTGTGTTTTATCTAAAGCAAGAAGAAGCCAATGCACATGATATATTGTTGTGTGTTAAGGACGGAGAAAAACAGGCGACGCCTATTGGCCGTGGCCGTGGTTATAGATATGGTCTTCCAAACCAAGAATATTATTTCAAGACGCCAGCACAAATGCAAGAATTGTTTGCCGATGTGCCACAAGCATTGGAAAGCATTGCCGAAATACTGGATAAAATAACCGCCTTTGATTTGGCTCGAGAAGTATTGCTTCCAAAATTTGATATTCCTGGTGCATTTCAATCTGCTGAAGACGATACCGACGGGGGGAAGCGGGGCGAAAATGCCTACCTGCGCCACATTACCTATGAAGGTGCTAAGACCCGGTATGAAGCCTTAAACGATGAACTTACAGAACGTATTGATTTTGAATTGAGCGTTATTGAAAACACGGGATATCCCGGCTACTTTTTAATTGTACAAGATTTTATTGCTGCTGCAAGAGAAATGGATGTATCGGTTGGACCAGGACGTGGATCTGCCGCAGGCTCTGTGGTGGCCTACTGCCTAAAGATTACGAATATAGACCCCATTGAGTACGACTTGCTTTTTGAGCGTTTCCTAAATCCCGACCGTGTAAGCTTGCCTGATATTGATATTGATTTTGACGACGAAGGAAGATCAAAAGTCATTGATTATGTAATTGAAAAGTACGGGTCAAACCAAGTGGCGCAAATCATCACCTATGGTACCATGGCAGCCAAATCGTCTATTCGGGATACCGCACGGGTGTTGGACTTGTCGTTGGGCGATGCAGATCGGGTGGCCAAGCTAGTTCCAAACATGAAGTTGAAGAAAATTTTTAATCTTGAAGACAAGGCACTAAAAGAAGCCTTGCGCTCGGATGAGTTTGCTCGTGTTGCTCAATTGAAATCCATAGCTGAGGGAAGTGATTTAGAGGCTGAGACGCTTAAGCAGGCCCAGATTCTCGAGGGTTCTTTGCGCAACACTGGAACACACGCATGTGGTGTGATCATTACACCCGATGATATTACAGAGTTTGTTCCTATTGCTACCGCAAAGGACTCTGACTTATATGTTACCCAGTTTGACAACTCAGTTGTGGAGGATGCAGGGCTACTGAAAATGGACTTTTTAGGGCTGAAGACACTTACGCTTATAAAAGACACAGTAAAAATTGTCAAATATCAACGCAATATTGAGCTTAATCCAGATGAATTCCCACTTGATGACGCACCCACTTATGCGTTGTTTCAACGCGGTGAAACCGTTGGGGTTTTTCAGTATGAAAGTGCGGGAATGCAAAAATACCTTCGCGATTTAAAGCCGAATGTATTTGAAGATCTAATTGCCATGAATGCGCTATACCGCCCAGGGCCACTAGAATACATCCCTAGTTTTGTTCGTAGAAAGAATGGTCAGGAGGAAATCGCTTACGATTTGCCAGCCATGGAGCAGTACCTCAAACAAACCTATGGCATTACCGTGTATCAAGAGCAAGTGATGCAATTGTCTCAAGCATTGGCAGGGTTCACCAAAGGTGAAGCCGACGTGTTGCGTAAGGCAATGGGTAAAAAGATTTTTGCTTTACTGGAGCAGTTAAAACCCAAGTTTCTAAATGGTGGAGAAGAACGGGGTCACCCAAGAGAAGTACTTGAAAAGATTTGGAAAGACTGGGAAGCGTTTGCTTCCTATGCCTTTAACAAATCACACTCCACTTGTTACGCTTGGATCGCCTATCAAACGGCTTACCTAAAGGCAAACTATCCAGCAGAATATATGGCGGCGGTACTGTCCAACAACATGAACGATATTAAGCAGGTCAGCTTCTTTATGGAAGAGTGTCGCAGGATGGGTATACTGGTTCTTGGACCCGATGTCAATGAATCATTCTACAAGTTTACGGTAAACGACAAAGGAGCCATTCGCTTTGGTATGGGTGCTGTTAAGGGCGTTGGCCGAGCCGCAGTTGAGACCATAGTGGCGCATCGTCAAGAGAAGCCCTACGAATCTATTTTTGATTTGACACAGCGCATAGATCTTCGAGCAGCCAATAAAAAATCGTTTGAAAGTTTGATACTTGCAGGTGGGCTAGACTCCTTGTCTGACGCACACCGATCGCAATATTTTCACCACAACGGAGACGGGGTAGCTTTTGTTGAAAAGGCACTTAAGTATGGCGCTCAACACCAAGAAAACGAGCAATCTTCACAGGTGAGTTTATTTGGTGCCGATGCCGCAGTGACCATCGCCACTCCAGAACTCCCTATTTGTGAGCCTTGGACCGCCCTAAAGGAGTTAAAGCAAGAAAAAGAAGTAGTAGGCATATATATATCAGCCCACCCACTTGATGATTTTGCTCCTGCCATGAAACATTTTTGTAATGCCAGACTTGGGGTATTCAATGACATGGATGCTTTGGTCAACAAAGAGCTAAGCTTTGGCGGCATGGTTGGAGAAGTAGACCATCGCGTGTCCAAGAATGGAAAAGGTTGGGCCATGTTTATTTTAGAAGATTTTGAGGAGTCTTATCAATTTAAAATATTTGGAGAGGAGTACCTCAAGTATCGACATTTTTTGGTGGAGGATAACTTTATCCACGTCAAGGCTTCTGTAAGAGAAGGATGGTTGAACCGTGAAACGGGGAAAAGAGGCGCTGCCAGAATGCAGTTCAATGCTTTTCAGTTGCTTCAAGACACCTTAACCACCAGTACACACAAAATAACGCTTAAACTGGATATAGCCCACGCAGATGAAAAGTTGGCTTCCTTTTTAGATGAGCTCTTTAAAAAACATAAGGGAGATCACAAAGTAGACATGACATTCTATGAAACAGAAGAAGAAATTAAGCTACATACCATGAGCCGTAAACTCAAAGTGCATGTTGGCGGTGAATTGTTAGAAGCTTTGGACGCATACCCCGTTGCTTATAAATTGAATTAACTATTGATTATACAAATATCTCAATAGTGACTACTGATGCATTATTGTGCTGATTTGTAAAAAAACAATGTACATTTGAATATCCAAAAATAATTATGTTATGGCACTAGAAATTACAGATGCAACCTTTGAAGAAGTTGTTTTAAAATCCAGTCAACCTGTATTGGTTGATTTCTGGGCAGAGTGGTGTGGACCTTGCCGCATGGTAGGCCCCATTATTGATGAGCTCAGCAAAGAGTATGAGGGCAAAGCCGTTGTTGGAAAAGTAGACGTTGACAACAACCAAGAGTTTGCTGCCAAATTTGGGGTGCGGAACATTCCAACGGTACTTTTATTTAAAAATGGTGAGCTCGTTGACCGCAAGGTTGGTGTATCTCCAAAGGCTGTTTATGCCACTGCAATTGACCAACAGTTATAGTCAATATTATTTTTGCTTTTGTGTATCCGAAAATGCGTGTATATTTGCACGCACCTAACGCAAAAGGTCTGGTAGTTCAGCTGGTTAGAATACATGCCTGTCACGCATGGGGTCGCGGGTTCGAGTCCCGTCCAGACCGCAAAGCTTAAAAGCTTTAAATATTTAAACGCGTTGTGTTGCTTGCAAACAGTTGTTTGCAAGAGGTTCGTAGGAGAACCCATGAGAAGCTTTCCTGTATTGGAGGGCTTTTTTGTTTTTTAGACGGTCTTGAGAAAGCTACAAAACAGCTGCTTGCTGTTCAAACTCAAATAACTTAAGCTGAAAAAAGGAGGCTGATGCCAGAATATGGTCAAAAATATCAGCCGATATTTCCTCGTGGTTTTTCCATACTTTATCAGATGTAAAGGCATAGACTTCAAGTGGTATTCCATGAGGGGTAGGCGCCAACTGGCGACACATCACCGTGAGCTTTTGATTGATGTTGGGGTGCTGAGATAAATACGTTTGAATATAGGACCTGAATAAGCCCAAATTGGTCAGGTTTCTTCCGTTTAGTGGAATTGAAGTATTTGTTTTTGTCGCTTTGTTGTAGGCTTCAATCTCATTTTTTTTGTTTTCAACAAAGGTTTTAAATCGGTCTAGTTCAGAAACGCTTTCTAACTCTTTTTCGTTTAAGAAGCGAACAGAGGAAGCTCTTATAAACAAGGGGCGTTTGATGCGACGCCCATCTGATTCACTCATCCCTCGCCAGTTTTTGATGGAACTTGATAATAGTTTATAGGTAGGAACCGTGGTTATGGTGTTGTCAAAATTCCGCACTTTAATGGTAGAAAGGTTGATTTCAATAACGTCTCCATCTGCCCCATAAGACGCCATGGTAATCCAATCGCCTATACGAACCAGATCATTTGCACTGATCTGAATACTGGCAACAAAGCCCAAAATGGTATCCTTGAACACCAACAGGATAACTGCTGAAATAGCCCCCAAACCTGTAAAGAAATACACGAGTTCTTTGCCCGACAGTATGGAAAGTGCAAGCAGTATCCCGATACCCCACAAAAAAATCATGACGACCTGGATATAGCTATCAATGGGCTTGTCTTTAAATTGTTTCTGCTTTTGTAATTGTTGTCTAAAAGTCCTTAAAAGACTTCTTGTGATAAGTATGGCAACCAATACCGCATAAACGTCTACTATTGCTGTAATCCATGAATCAATTTTGTCATTGCCGTTGCTCCAGAACGGAATTACCGCATGGAGAAAGAAGTAAGGCACAAAACGGGAAACGTTTTTGGGTAGCTTGTGTTCGATTAACGCATCGTCAATAGTGGTTTTTGTTGCGCCTGATATTTTATGAGAGGCATTGACTATAATAAAACGAGCAATAATGCGTAAAATCCAAGAAATGAAAAGGAGTATTATGGTAATGGCTGTAAAATCAGCCCACCAAGCCCATGTTTTGGACCAGTTGTTATGGATAAGAAAGTCGTAAAGTGGATGCATTTGGCTAAATTATAGATAAATTCGTAAACAAATGTTATATTTAGACACCCTAAAAAAAACCCGCACTTAGAAAAGTGCGGGCGTCAAAACAATAACCAATAAAAAATGTTACGACATTACATTTTACCTACTCACGAACCGTGCCAAACTCGCGCTTACTTCTTTTTTTGTGTTTTATTTTCTTTAATTATCTCCCTAAATAGCGGTAAAGTAATTGCCCAAACACCTGATAATTTCGAAATTAAGTTAAAGCAAATAGAATATATAGATGTTAATACAAAAGAGCACACATACATAAATGCAAACAGCTCTAACTCGATTTTAAACTTATCTAGAAATTACAATCATATTTTTGTCGCTCTTGATGACGATCCCAGTATTCAATACGCTTATAGGGTTACAGGTGAATCATCCTTGAGCCAATGGAAAAATACAGGTTCAGAAATTCATTTAGTTGGTTTAAGTAGGGGCGACCATGAGCTTCACATTCGCGGTGAACGAGATGGTCAATTTTCTAGTAATGTTTTGCAATATGATATCTTTATTAAGACCCCTTTTTATCTTACTTGGTGGTGTATTTCTATTTTTATCATTTTGGCCTTGGTGATGTTTTATGCTTTTTTATCGCTTGAAAGTAAGCTTTTAGAAGAGCGTCGAGATAGAAATCTTGAGGTATCAAATTTGGAGGGTAAAGCTTATCGCGCTCAAATGAATCCACATTTTATTTTTAACGCATTGAATGGCATGCAAAGTGCTATGGTATTGGGCGGAGAAAAAGAGTTTAATGCCTACATATCTTCTTTTTCTAAGCTTATTCGCAACACCATTGATATGAGTAGCGAGGATAAGATTACAGTAACTGATGAATTAAAATACATCAGAAATTATGTAAAATTACAGGATCATAGACTCGACGAAAAAATTATTTTGGAAATAAATGTCGATCCAAAAATTGCTCAAGACGCCGTGTATTTACCTTGTATGATGCTACAGCCTATTGTCGAAAACGCCATTGTGCATGGTATTATACCAAAACAGGACACAGGTGAAATAAAAATTAAATTAGATCTTGATAATGAGATGCTGCGCATTATTGTAACGGATAATGGTATTGGTCGCAAAGCAGCTGCTAAACAAAAAGAAGGATACGCCAAATACAAATCGCATGCTACACAAATTATGCGAGATAGGATTAATATTTTCAATTACTATAACGAACGAAAGATCGCTTTTGAAATGAAAGATTTATTTGATGACGATGGCAATGCAAGTGGAACAAAAGTTATATTGTATGTACCACTTGAGTTGAAAACACGTAATTAGTTGTCTATCAGCGTTTGGTATGTTAAACAAGTGTTGTACCCTTTTTGAGCAAAATAATTTGGTGTGTCCACAGCTCCACAAGCCAAAATAAAATCACCACCCCACGCACCTAAGCTCTTGATGATTCCAGGATAATCATTGAATAAACGTTTTTGAATGGGCGTAGTATTAATCAAACTAGCAATAATTGCTTCGTGTTGCGTCATCAAGTCTTGAAAATCCACTAATGTTAGATTCACTAAAAAAGATTGCGTTAGCCCATTTATTATGTTCATTTTTTGTGGCGTGAGCATACCGCTGTCAAAGGCGGCAACTGCCTGCTGGCTGTCTTGCTTTTGATTGAGATACACAAAAAACAACTGGTCTTTAAACGAGGGATTAAAATCAACTGCAGTAACGGTTGGATGAATCGCATTTGTGCGTTCATACAAAAGGGCACCTTCAGCCGTTGCACAAGCGATGTCATAGCCACTTCCACCAAATACCTTTTGAAGTAGTACATAAGGATTCACTTCAGACCACTGGGCCAATAACGAAACCAAGGTTGAAGAACTTCCCAACCCCCAATTGCGATCAAACTCGAGCGCACTCACAAACAACAGCCCATCGGTGTCTACCAAAAGCGTTGGATTTACTTCGTTGATTGCTAGAAAGTGTTGCTGTAAACGCTGCCCAATAGCATCGTTTTGTTGTTGTGGCGCAAAAGTTTTTATGTCAAAGCTATTTTCATACCACAGCTGTCCATTGACATCAACGCTTTTCCATGTAATTATCCCAGATGTAGTTTCGGTAATTTCGAGTGATTGCCCTAATTTGGTTGGAAGTGCAAGTGCCTTGGCCCCACCCAAAACGGCATATTCGGCTGTCAGCAATAATTTTCCTTTGGCGTAAAACTTCATGCGTTGCGGAGTTTTGCCAGCAAGTTAGCAACCCTATGATGGGAAACGGTATTGTCTTTAAAGTGTGCTATTGCCGCTTTTTTTTCTGATTCCGTTGCTTGGTGCTGATTTAGGATATTTAAGAGGTGCATTTTCATATGCCCTTGTTGGATTCCAGTGGTAACTAGACTTTTTACTGCTGCAAAATTCTGTGCCAATCCCGCTACCGCAACAATCTGCATCAGCTCTTGCGCATTGGGTGTTCCCATGAGTTCATGACACCAACGCACCAAAGGGTGAAGCTTGATCAATCCACCAACAGTACCTACTGCCAATGGCACACTAAGTGAAAATCTAAAAATACCATCTTTGATTTCCGCCTTAGAAAGACTGCGGTATTGCCCACTAGCCGCTGCATGGGCATGTATGCCTGCGGCCACTGCCCTAAAGTCATTTCCACTAGCCATTACGACAGCATCTATACCATTCATGATGCCTTTGTTGTGGGTCACTGCTCGGAAGGGTTCTACTTCTGCAATCCTTACGGCTTGCACAAACTTCTCGGCAAAGAGTTTGCTATCCTCAACAGTTGGTAAAAGTTCATTTACTGGACAACTAACAGCCGCCTCAACCATGCAGTTGGGCACATAGTTTGACAAGATGCTCATGACTACCTCAATGGCTTTTTCTTCCTCAGAAAAATCAGGGTGTTTTGCAGCCAATGCTTTCAGTTGGGTGGCCAGTTGTTCTAAACAGGAATTGATAAAGTTTGCGCCCATCGCATCTTGGGTTTCAAAGCGCACATCCAGTTGGTAATAATCTGCTATTGCATCGCTTTTGTCTACCAAGCTAAGTGCCGTAATACCCCCACCACGCCTGCGCATATTATGCGTAATTTCATCTGTTGATGCTAAAAGAGCAGCATTGTGTTGTTCAAAAAATTGGTGTAGTTTTTGGGAGTCACCGTGATACATAAAATGGACCTGTCCAACCTTTTCGGTGCCCAGTATGGTTGCTGTAAATCCGCCTTTGGTGCTCCAAAATTTGGCGGCGTTGGATGCTGCCGCAACCACGGAGCTTTCTTCAATTGCCATGGGGATGGTCAGAACGGTGCCATTGATGTTAAAATTGGGCGCCACACCAAGCGGCATATAAAAATTGGTTAAGGCGTTTTCTATAAACTCATCATGAAGGGTTTGCAGTTCCTTGTCGCTGTGGTTGTAGTTTTGTAGCACTTCTAGTGCTTGGACCGGATTGTGAAACTGTTGGCTGATCCAATCTAGTTTTTCAACCTTGGTTTTTTTGGAAAACCCCGAAACGAATGCACCTTGCCCTTTGCCTTTTATCATATTGCAAAGATACGACTGTTGGGGAAAGTGTAACTTTATATAAAAATCCTATATTAGCTATCTATCAACTTATTTTATGGAAGCACAATTTGGCGGTTCCGCCCTTAACCAAAAGACCATTTTAAACCACCCTATTGGGTTATTTGTTTTATTTTTCACCGAGATGTGGGAGCGCTTTAGCTACTACGGCATGCGCGCCATCTTGGTGTTGTTCCTCACATCATCCATCATGAACGACGGTTGGGCATGGTCCAACGAAGATGCCTTGCAGTTGTATGGACTATACACAGGCTTGGTATACCTTACACCCATCCTTGGTGGATTTCTCGCTGACAAATTTTTAGGCTACCGCAATGCAACTGTTTTGGGTGCTTTGATCATGACTTTAGGACATGCTTCCATGGCATTGGAAACCTTTACAGATTCCTTTTTCTACCTTGGCTTGGTATTGTTAATCATTGGTAATGGTTTTTTTAAACCCAATATTTCTTCCATTGTAGGGCAATTGTATAAAGATGGAGACAAGCGCAAAGATGGCGGTTATACCATTTTCTATATGGGCATTAATGCCGGTGCTTTCTTGGGAATCTTACTCTGTGGTTATATAGGCGAAAAAGTAGGCTGGCACCTCGGTTTTGGGTTGGCTGGTATTTTTATGTTCTTTGGAATGTTGCAGTTTTGGTATGCTCAAAAAATATTTGGAAATATTGGAATAACCCCCAAAAAGCTTGCAGAAGTACAGCCAGCTAACAAAGACCAAAAAATAAAGAAAGGATTTTCTAAGGTTGAAATAGACCGCTTGATTGTCATTGTTATTTTTTCCATATTCACGATTTTCTTTTGGTGGGCATTTGAACAAGCAGGCGGCTCCATGACCATATTCGCAAAAGATTTTACCCAACGAACATTGGTTGGGGATGCTTCCAGTATCTTTAAGGTAGCAAATACCATCATCACCCTCGTTCCAATGGTTGTTTTGACCATAGTGCTCTATGGCTTGTTTAGTAAAATGCTCAGCAATTTCATGCTGTCTAATCTATTCTTAGGCGCAAGCTTTGCCATTATTTGGGGCATCGTTATTTGGATGATTGTGCGTGAGTTTTCAGAAACAGCAACTGAAATCCCCGCATCTTGGTTTTCAGTTTTAAATTCGCTTTATATTATTTTACTGGCGCCGCTGTTTTCCAAAATATGGGCCTCTAAGCTTAATCCTAGCGGACCCATAAAATTTGCCATTGGACTTATCCTTTTGGGAATAGGCTTTGCATTCTTGGCTTTTGGTGCTTGGGGTATTCCGTTGGGTGCAGAACAGGCTAGCGTTAGCATTGTTTGGCTCATCTTGGCGTATTTGTTCCACACCATGGGAGAACTGTGCGTTTCACCCGTAGGTTTGTCTTATGTGAGTAAGTTGGCTCCAATAAAGCTAGTTGGCCTTATGTTTGGCTTTTGGTTTGTTTGTAGCGCTATTGCAAATTATTTAGGAGGAAAAACAGGAAGTTATATCGACAAAATTTCAGAAGCCTATGGTTTGTCAAACTTTTTCTTGATTTTCTTTGTAATACCCGTTTTGGCAGGAATCTTGATGATTGTATTGAAACCTATTCTTATTAAAAAAATGCATGGAATTGATTAAAAGTATAACCGCCCTATTTTTACTAACCCTTTCCCTTGGCCTAAGCGCTCAGGTCAACTGGTACACTTTTGAAGAAGCTTTTGAAGCACAAAAAGTAGACCCAAAACCCATTATGGTGGATGCCTACACCGTTTGGTGTGGCCCTTGTAAGTTATTAGACAAAAACACCTTTGGCAATAAAGACGTTAGTGACTACCTAAACGCCAACTTTTACCCTGTAAAATTTAATGCTGAAGGCAACGAAGTGGTGCGTTTTGAAGGCAAAGCCTATGATAATCCAAATTATGATCCTCAGCGTGCGAAGAGTCGTAACAGCGCACATAGCCTCACGCGATACTTAGGCGTATCTGGCTATCCAACCCTAGTATTTTTTGACGATATGGGAAATTATATCACCCCCGTAGTTGGATATTTAAATCCAGCCCAAATAGAAATTTACTTAAAATTAGTTCATCTCAAAGAGTATGAGTCTATCAAGTCTCAGGATGACTTTACAGCTTATATAAAAAATTTTAAGGGTCAGTTTAAGGGATAACTGCCCTCTGTAGCAGTGCTGTGAAACGCTGTGTTATTTGCTTCGCAAGTTGCTTTCCAGCGCGCCACAAATGAAGGATAATTGCTTCCGTCAGCAATGATAATGGCAGGTTTTATATTGTCAATCAAATCACCCAAATGAATTTTAGGATTTTCCCGTAAGAGGATTATTTTATGAGGCTGAACTCCTTGATAAATACCTAAGCTGTCGACCACAAGTAAAGCTCCATAGCTGTTATGTAGCTGTTGATAATGCATGCTGTCAAGGCGATTGTCTAATTGAAACCGCGCCGCCAATTGCGTTATTTTTTCAGTTTTTTTGTCGTAATGTGCCATGCCTATTCGATTTTCGGCCGTAAGCAGCAAGCTGTTTTTGTATACATGCCCAATAAGTGCTTTGGGTGGAGGTTTCCACTGCATCAACAGGTTAAAATGAAACAGTATAGACACCACACCCAATAACAACATCTTTTTGTGGGTAGGGCGAGACAGCAAGACAAACAGGCTAACAACAGCCATTCCCAAAAGTGTTGCATCAAGAGGTCTGAAAGGAATGCTTTCAATAAAAAAGTGTTCCCATTGCGCAATCCATTCGACGGTATTTTGATACGCATCAAAAATGCGGTTAGCGAAATCATATGCTGGATATACCGATGGAAAGAAACTAAAGCCAACTGCTGCAATTGCCAGCGTGATGATAAAGCCCAGTAGGGGCACAAGCACCAAATTGCTAACCCAAAAAAGGAGTGGAAATTGGTTGAAGTAGTAAAGGCTTAAGGGCAAAATGGCGAGTTGGGCAATAATACCTACTCCAAAAAGGTCAGCGAGGTAACGAACAGCTCTGTGTTGCTTTATAAATAGGCGTTGCCAGTGTGGCATCATCCAAACAATTCCAAAAACGGCCGCATAGCTCAATTGAAACCCCACATCAAAAATAAACCGCGGATTTACTAAAAGCAGTATGACAAAACTTACCCAAACCCCTTGAATACCGGCATTTTTACGGGCCAGCGCAAGACCTAGTTGCAAAAAAGTAAACATGGTTACCGCTCTTGTTACAGATGCGGCTCCGCCTGTGATAAGCACAAAACACCAAAGCAATAGCACTGGTATCAATGCCGCAAGTACTTTGCCGAATTTCAAGCTTTTTAGCGGTCTCACAAAAAACCGCAACAGCATAAGGACAATACCAATATGAAGTCCAGAAATAGCCAAAAGATGCATGGCGCCAGCCCTTTGGTATTGTGCTACTCGTTCCTCCGATAATTCGGCCTTATGCCCAAGTACCAATGCCATTACCAATGCCTTGTTGTTTTGGTTGAGCGGGGTTTGTTTTAGCTGTGCTATCAGTTGTTGTTGCAGTTTATACGCCCAACGTTTCAAGCTTTTTTTTGGCGACAAGGCAACAAATGGTTTCTTGTCTAAACTGATTTTCCTTGCCACGCCCTTTCGAAGCATATAGGTTTTAAAATCAAAATCCATGGGGTTCCTGGGCGCTTGGATGGGTATTAGTTTACCTTGTACCAACAAGCGATCGCCAACGGTTAGGCGCTGTGAAAGATTGGTTTGAAGAAGAATACGTTCTTTCTTTGTTGTTGCTGCAATATATTGATGCCCAAATGTATTGGTGTTTGCTGCTTTCGTTATAACAAGTTCATGTATCGTTTCTATTGAAGCCGATTTTGGTGTTATTGGGTTTAATCTTATGCTGCCCAATACCAAAAAGCAACAAAACATACTTATTGAGTAAAGAAAATGCCAGCGTTTTATATGGCAAACAACAAGTGCTGCGCCAAATCCAATAAGATATAAATAGCCGAAGTCAGCTTGAACATATTCTTGCAAAAGTATCCCTAAGCTAAAGGCAAATCCGATGATGGCAATGGGTGTACTAGAATGGGGCATACTACAAAGTACGCAATAGTTTATTTTTTAAGCAACCTTCGGGTTTGAGCGTAGGCTTTTTTCCAATACGTATTATCGAGCGTTGAGATGATTACCCCACGTGAAGAAGAGGCGTGAATGAATTGGGGAACCCCACGTTTTGTGCCTACCACAATACCGGCATGTGTAAGCCTACGTTTCCTTGAAGTCCTAAAAAAAATTAGATCTCCTTTTTTGGCTCTGTCGACAGAAATGCGCTTGCCTTTTTTTCGCAAGGCATCAACTGTTCTGGGTATTCTAACGCCTTGTTGTCGGTAGGCATTGTAAATAAGTCCCGAGCAATCAATCCCACCTTTAGTATTTCCACCCAAAGCATAAGGAGTGCCTAAGTATCCTTTGGCGTAGTAAACAACCCCATCTCTGGGTTTCATTTTGCTGCCTTTTCGGAAGCTTCCACACGAAACTATACTTAGTGCCAATAGCAAGACAAATAGCTTACGCATGTGTTCGTTGTGAAATTAGTCTGGCCGCTTGATCACTAGCGCCACTTCCGCCTAGTTTTATTTTAAGCACCTTGTAGGCCTCAAGCTGGGCTGTTCGTGCTGGTCCATTCAAAATTTCGGATAGGTCTTTAGATAATTGCTTTGCATTGCAATTGCGCTGCAAGCGTTCTGGCACGGCCATCTGGTCTAAAATTAAATTGACAAGTGAGATGTATGGTAGTTTTACAACTTGCTTTCCAATGGTGTAGCTCAAAGCACTGGTTTTATAACAAACAATTTGTGGCACCTCAAACAATGCCGTTTCTAAGGTCGCTGTTCCGCTGGTAACCAAAGCAGCATGGGCATGCGACAATAATTTATAGGTGTCATTTTTGACAATGTGTAGGCCTAGGTTTTCGAAGAGCACTTCGTCTAGGTGCGGTGCTGCTCCAATCACAAAACAATAATCGGGGAAGTCTTTGGCGGTATCCGACATAATACGAACCATTTTACTTACCTCTTGCGCTCTGCTCCCAGGAAGTAAAGCCACTATGGGTTTGTCTTTTGGAAGTTTGTGTGTTGTCCTAAAGGCATCAGCGCTTCCAGCGTCAAATTGTGCAATTTCATCTAACAATGGATGCCCCACAAAATCAACAGCCAGCTGGTGTTTGTCTTCAAAAAAGGTCTTTTCAAAAGGGAGGATGACATACAGATAGTCAATTACCTTTTTCATAAGTGTTACCCTGTTTTCTTTCCACGCCCAAACTTGTGGACTTATGTAATAGTGCACAGGAATTTTTTGAGCTTTTGCCCATTTGGCGATGCGGAGGTTAAAGCCGGGATAGTCAACAAGGATAATGGCATCGGGTTGAAATGCTAACATATCTTCTTTACAAAAGCGTATGTTTTTGAAAATGGTTCGGATGTTTTTGGCGACTTCCCAAAAACCCATAAAAGCCAAGTCACGGTAGTGCTTTACGATGGTTGCCCCTTGCGCCTTCATGCGGTCGCCTCCCCAAGCACGAATGCTTGTATTTGCATCTTCGTGCTTAAGCGATTTTATAAGGTTAGCAGCATGTAAATCACCAGATGCTTCCCCGGCAATGATGTAGTACTTCATCCAAAAAGCTTTAATCCAAAGGTAAACAATGCCCACAAGATGGAGCTGGCAAGGACTCCATAGGCAAATGGCTCGTTATTTTTTCGGAGGGAGCCAAAAAATAATAGCAGATTGGGGATTGCACAAATTGTTGCGATACCAGCAAATTTATCGAATTCCGTAATTTTAAAATCTAGATTGAGTAGTGCAATGCCAAGTATAAATAAAGGCAATCCTAACCCCAGCAGCAGACCCCTACGCAGTTGTTTTGTTAAAAATCCCATGTATTTAATTTCTGTATGCTGTGATGTGCTGTCATGTCAAAGTGAACTGGCACAACGCTTACATAGCCGTTTTCGAGTGCCCACTCGTCGGTGTCTTCGCCCTTGTCCTCATTGATAAATTTTCCTGTTAGCCAGTAGTATTCTTTACCAGTTGGGTCTTCTCTTTTGTCAAATTCTTCAACCCAATATGCCATTGCTTGTCTGCATATGCGTATTCCTTTAATGTCCTTCTCTTTTAATTTAGGCAGGTTAACGTTTAGCACCACGCCTTCTGGAATTCCATTTGACAGGGCAGACAGGGCAATACGTTTTACAAATGTGTTTATTTGTTCAAAATCAGCATCCCACGCATAGTCTAAAAGTGAAAACCCAATGGCAGGAATCCCTTCTATGCCCGCTTCAACAGCAGCACTCATGGTTCCTGAATAGATAACATTAATTGACGAATTGGAGCCGTGATTGATGCCAGAAACACAGAGGTCTGGCTTGCGTTTTAGAATTTCATGCACGCCCATTTTGACACAGTCAGCGGGTGTGCCAGAGCAAGCGTATTCTGTCTGAGGTCCATCATCTATGGTGACCTTACTGCATCGAAGCGTATTATTTAAGGTAATGGCATGACCCATGCCAGATTGTGGGCTGTCGGGCGCCACTACCACTACGTCACCAATGCTGTTCATCACATGAATCAGATTTCGTAGCCCTGGAGCGCTAATTCCGTCATCGTTTGTTACAAGAATTAAAGGCTTTTTCATACATTAGTTTTGAAATATAAAAATACGCAATGACGGCTTCATATTTGCTTTTTTTGGCACGGTTATGGAATAGTTGTTAAAAAAGTTACGAAAAAGCTGTATTTTTAACCTTGCTTCCAAAGAGAATTATGAAAAAAAAGTTATTTATCCCCCTGTTATTTGCTGCCTTGATGCTTGTTGCGTGGACGCGCTTTAATGTTCCAACAACGCATGAATTTTCTGAAGACACCTCAAAAGATAAACTCCTGATGGAGCTAATTGCATATTTTATGCAACGCGGACACTTCGATCCTAAGGACATAAGCAACGACTTTTCCGAAGACTTGTACGATACCTTTTTGGAAATGCTGGATGGTCAAAAACGCTATTTTCTAAAAAAGGATATTGCTCAATTTGATCGATACAAATATGCATTAGACGACGAGTTTAGGGCTTTACAAACTAATTTTTTCGATTTGGTTTATACGCGTTATTTGGAACGCAGAAATGAAACCAAGTCATTCTATCTCGAGATTTTGGAGAAGCCTTTTGATTTTAATAAAAAGGAGGATATAAATGTTGATTATGAAAATCAGCAATACCCAGGTACGTTGCGGCTAAAAGTAGAAAAGTGGCGCAAGCAACTTAAACTTTCTACCCTTAATATTTTGCACAACAAATTAGAAGAGGAAGAAAAGTTGGGGGCAAAAGACGAAAGCTATGTGCCCAAGACTTTTGAGGTTTTGGAAAAAGAAGCACGAGAGATTACCAAAGAAAACATGGAAAACTATTTTTCTTTGATGGAAGATGTGCGCGAAGAGGATTGGTTTGGAAGTTATCTCAACGCTTTTGTAACCCAGTTTGACCCGCATTCGGTTTATTTCGCCCCAGTGGACAAAGATCGTTTTGATGCATCCATGTCTGGAAAGTATGAAGGCATTGGTGCTCGACTTACCAAGCGAAACCAAGTCATTAAGATTGTTGATGTCATATCAGGTGGGCCCATATGGCGCGACCAATCTATTGAAGTTGGTGACCAAATCATGATGGTACGTCAAGAAGAGGGCGACCCTGTTGATGTACAGTCCATGCGTTTAGATGATGCCATCAAACTTATCAAGGGGCCGGCTGACACCACGGTTTTCCTAACCATAAAACGCGTTGACGGTACTATTGAGGAGGTAGCCATAAAACGCGACACGGTAGAATTAGAAGAATCTTATTTGAAGTCATCACTAATCCAAAAAGGAGGTAGAACGTTTGGACTGATACACCTGCCTAAATTTTATGTTGATTTTAAGGATTACAAAGAACGCAATGCTGCCAAGGACATGGAGCAAGAAATTATCCGTCTCAAGCAAAAAGATGTTCAAGGTTTGGTTATTGATTTGCGAAATAATGGTGGAGGTTCGTTACAAACGGTAGTGGATATGGCCGGTTTCTTTATTGATGAAGGACCCGTTGTGCAGGTCAAGACAAGTGATGCGGGGAGTAAGGTTTTAAAAGATAGAGATGGTAAAACACTTTGGGACGGCCCTCTAGTAATTATGGTCAATGAACTTTCGGCGTCGGCTTCTGAAATTCTAGCAGCTGCCATGCAAGATTATGAAAGAGCGGTTGTTTTGGGGAGCAAGCAAACTTTTGGCAAGGGAACCGTTCAGAATATTATAGAGCTCAATCGCTTTGTTTCTAAGAGTACTTATGGCGATTTGGGTGCGTTGAAATTTACCACTGAAAAGTTCTATCGCATTACGGGTAAGTCAACCCAGCTAGAAGGAGTTTATAGCGATGTGGTAGCACCAGACCAATATGCCTATGTTGATATTGGAGAAAAAGACGAAGAAAATCCCTTGGTATGGGATCAGATTGCTTCGGCTCAATTTAGCAAATGGAATGGCTATCAAAACTATCAACAGGTTATTGAAAACAGCGCTGCTCGTGTGGCTAATGACACTTTGTTTCAGCTTATTGATAAAAATGCCAAATGGGTTCGCCAACAACAAGACAAAAACGATTTTTCATTGAACTACAAACTGTTTTCGAATGAAATAGCTAAAGACGAATCATTTGCAGACCAATTTGAAATACTGAACGAATACACCAATTCATTGAAATTTAAATCGCTTCCTTATGAGTTGACAAAAATGAAGACAGACACCCTGCTTGCTGAAAAGCGCAAGCGTTGGCAAAAGTCTTTAAATAAGGATATGTATGTTAACGAGGCTGTTTCGATTTTAGAAGCGTTGGATTTAAACTTTATTGGCAAAAAACCGCTTGCCCTGCAACGCTAATCTATTAAAAGAGTTTATTGTATTCTCTGATAATATATGCGCAAGTAAATTCCCATAAATATACTAAAAGCCAACAGGCTAGATCCGCCGTAACTCATCAGGGGGAGTGGAATACCAATGGTAGGCACCAAGCCAACCACCATGCCTAGGTTAATGCCTACGTGTATGAGTAATATACATGCAAATCCAAGGCAAAACACCCTGCTAAAAGTGGTTTTTTGTTTGTAGGCTGTTTTGACAATTTGCATCATGAGCATCATAAAAAGACCCAAAACCATGGCCGTGCCTAAAAAGCCCCATTCTTCGCCCACAGTTGTGAAGATGTAATCGGTTTGCTGTTCTGGTACAAACCCTCCTTTAGTTTGTGTTCCTTGGAGGTAGCCTTTGCCCAATTTACCGCCTGAGCCAATGGCTATTTGAGACTGATTTATATTATAACCGACACCTCTAACATCAACTTCTTTTCCTAATAAAATATTAAAGCGATCTCTGTGTCGTTGTTCAAACACATTGTCAAAAATATAGGACACAGAAAGCGTAAAAGCAGCACCCACGACACCTATTAACAGTATGGGTCTGAGTACTTTTTTTGCCTTACGCCAACGTCTGTAGGTATAGGCAAACAGCGATAAAACGCCAATAGTCCATAAGGTAGTATTGGCGCCAATCAGCAGCGTGAGTATAAATAACCCAAACAGACTTAGTATGACATAAAGAAAGTTAGCTGGAAGTCCTTCGGCATGGAGTACAAGGAAAAAGCTTAAAAGTACTATGGCTGTTCCGGGGTCGGGTTGGAGTATCGTTAACATCGCGGGAATGGCTATGATGACAAAGGCACCTGTATAATCTTTTACGCTATCTATACGTGTATTAAAACCACCTAAGTGCTTGGCAAGTGCGAGTGCAACGGCAACTTTTGCAAACTCTGAAGGCTGCAAGCTAAATCCGCCAATAGCATACCAAGACCTTGCACCAGACACCTCTGTCCCAAACACCCAAAGTCCCAATAAACTTAGGATTGACAACAGAAATAAGATACTAGCATAACGCTCAAAAAACTTGATATCAATGAATTGGAATAAGGAAATCAACACTAAACCTATCCCTAAAGCAATAAGTTGTTTTTGCATAAATCCAGCAGCAATAGCCGTGTTGTCGGCATCGTATACAGCAGAATATATATTGACCAAACCTACGCCCACCAACATCAGATAGAGGGTTAACGCATACCAGTCAAATTGCGAAAACTTATTCATTTATGGTAAAAGGTTTGTTACTTGTTACCTTGGCATATTCTTCTTCAAGACTTCCGTTGAGCATGCGGTTTTCCAACCATCTTCGCTTGACTTCACCTTTGAGATATTTTTCAATGACCAAACTGGCAATGGGCGCAGCCCAACGCGCACCCCAATATCCGTTTTCAACGATAACAGCAAGTGCAATTTTAGGGTCGTCTTTTGGTGCAAAAGCAATAAAAACAGAATGGTCTGTTAGTTGTGTTCTCACCCCATCAATTTTTGTAAAGTTTTCAATGGTACCCGTTTTGCCACAGACCTCAATTCCTCTTATAGCAGCTACTCGGGCTGTTCCTTTGCTAACTACATCAGCCATCCCCTCAATGACATTTGTAAAATGTTCTTTTGAAATTGTAGTCGCGCGTTTTGTTTTGTATTTAGGATCAATAAAATCACCTTGCACATCTTTTACAAAATGGGGCGTGTAGAAAAACCCCCGGTTTGCAATGGTTGCCGCTACATTAGCCAATTGGATTGGCGTCATAAGTATTTCGCCTTGCCCAATGGCATTGGATACTATGGTTGACCCGCGCCACCGTTGATTGGGATACCAAAGATTGTAGAAGTTAGCATTGGGTACATAACCTGGTTGGCCTACAGGATGGTCATACCCCAAATAATTCCCTAAACCAAAGCTGTTCAGGTGCTTGTGCCAGTTATTGATGTTCTCTTCAACTTTGTTGTCTTTATCGATAATACGACGGTAAACATTGGAGAAATAGGTGTTACAAGATTTGTAAATACCTCTGTTTAGATTATTTTTTGTTCCCGATGGACACATACATGCCATAAATTGATTTCTGGCATAGTAGTGCCCGCTGTAACAAGTGAATTTTGTTTTGGAGTCCACCACACCTTCCTCTAGTGCCACAAGCGCATTTAGCACTTTAAAAGGAGATCCCGGGGCGTATTGCCCTTGAAGTGAACGGTCAAATAAATACCTGTTAAGGGTGTCTTGCTTTAATTCTTCAAAAAGGGAAGACCGATCTCTACCTACCAGTGCATTGGGATCAAAGGTTGGCGTACTCACACTCATCAGAATTTCACCTGTGTTGGGCTCAATGGCCAAAATACCGCCACGTTTATTTGCCAATAGCTTAGTGCCGTATTCTTGAAGCGCAATGTCAATTGATAGTGTTATGTCTTGCGCTGGTACTGGCAAAGTGTCCTGCGTACCATCTTTATAGGGGCCAATGATTCTGTTAAACTTATCCCTTTGCATATAGGAAACGCCTTTAGTCCCTCGCAGTACTTTTTCATAGGTCTTTTCAATGCCTTGACGTCCTATGAGTTCCCCTTTAACATAGTAGGGGTTGTTTCGTATATCGAAATTGTTAACCTCGCTTATATAACCCAAGAGATTGGCTGCTACTTCCGTTTGGTAATCTCTTACAGATTTTCGCTGGATGTACATGCCTGGAAATTTCCACATTTTCTCCTGTAAAATGGCATAGTCTTGTTTAGAAATTTGGTTTAAAAGCACCGATGGGGCACGCAGCGAATAGCGACGCGCTTTGTTTATACTTTCAACCAATTCTGATTTAGGCAAACGCAGCATCTTGCATAGGTCCAAGGTGTCGAAGGCTTTGAGGTTTTTTGGAATCACCATCAAGTCATACATGGGCTGATTAGAAACCAATAGAGTGCCATTCCTATCAAAAACATACCCTCGCTCTGGATATACGTACTGCTTTAATACCGAGTTTTTTAAGGAAAGATCGCCGTATTGATCTGAGATTATCTGAAGGAAAAACAACCTCACAAACAGTACGATGCCTACAATTGCAATCGTTGTGGTAAAAAAGCGGGTTCTCATTACTTTCTTTTTTGGGTTAAAACAAGCAATAAGAAACAGGCCATTATGGTTAAAATACTGTTGGCTCCCCATGCACTTAGCAACCAGCCAAACTTAGACCAGCTTCCTATCATGGCAGCAAAAAGAAAAAAGTGATGAACCAATATAATCAGTAAAGTGTAGAGGCAAAGACTTCCGAAAGATTCGTTTTCAATTTTCAGATCTCTTAAGGATATGGTGTCTCGGTATGCAGTGCGCATAAGTAGTGGTCTTGTAAAGCAAGCAATCAGACTTGCGACAGTGTGTACGCCACCAGACAAGAAAAGCAAGTCAACCACAACCCCAATAAAAAATCCGACCAACAGCACGACCCAAGCTTCCCATTGGTGAGGCAAAAACACAAATAAAAGCACATAGATTAACGGCGAATAAGGAATGCCAAGCATGATAGGGTCAAGGATGAAAACCTGTGCAAAGACAAGTGCCAAAAACCAAACCAGTAAGCCTATTGGTTTATTCATTATCGATAATCATTTCTTTGATTGTTTCAGCTTTAGGTATCACAACGCCATAGACATAATCCAGATTGGTCATGTCTTGAAAAAGGGATATGTGAAGCTGGTAATAGTTGTCGTTTGTCGGGACAATAATTTCATTGATGACACCAAGGTCAATATGTTTTGGAAAAACAGCCGACATACCTCCAGTAACAATGGTATCTCCCACTTGTACAGTGGCAGCCAAGGGAACGTCTGACAGTATCATGTCTTTTGGCGAATCTCCATTCCAATAGAGGCTACCAAAATGATTACTTTTCTTGAGTTTTGCGTTTATGCGCAACGACTTATTTAGCAAGGAAATAACACTGCTGGTTTCATCGTTGGTGTTATGAACAATCCCAACGACTCCTTTTGCAGAAATAACACCCATTTCCTTGTGTATACCGCTTTTGTTTCCTGCGTTAAGTGTGATGTGGTTGTAGTTGAGCTGAATGCTATTTCGAATTACTTGTGCGGGAATTACTTCAAATGGAATGCTGTCCAAAAGAAGCGCTTTACTTTGCTCATTGATAAGCTTTTCTAAAAGGTATTGATTGTCTTCAAGTAGCTGCTGGTTGTGCTGATCGCGTCTAAAGTAAGAGAAAAACTGATGGCGAGCTTCAAAAAAGGGCGCTAGAGTAGCATTATTTATTGCTAAAAAATTACTGCGTTGGTAGTTTTGATTACGTGCAATAAAGCGTAGAGATAAGGCTAGCAACAAAATAAACAGCAGTAGCGTTCTGTTTCGCAGTATGCTGTTCAGTAATTTTTGCATGTGTTACACTACTTTATCAAAACAGACTTATATCGTTCAATGTTTTTAAGCACAGTGCCAGTTCCTCGAACTACAGCTCGAAGTGGATCTTCTGCAATAAAAATGGGGAGTTCCGTTTTTTGAGAAAGTCTTTTGTCTAGACCTCGCAGCATAGAACCACCACCAGCAAGGTACACGCCAGTGTTGTAAATATCCGCCGCCAGTTCAGGAGGCGTTTGTGCAAGTGTTTCCATAACAGAATCTTCTATTCTGATAATGGACTTGTCAAGTGCTTTGTGAATTTCTCGATAAGAAATAAGAATTTCTTTGGGCTTACCCGTTAACAAATCACGTCCTTGAACAGACATGTCTTCTGGAGGGTTTTCCAATTCTTCAGTAGCAGACCCAATGCTTATTTTGACGCGTTCTGCCGTGCGCTCACCAATAAATAGGTTGTGTTGGGTACGCATGTAGTAGATGATGTCGTTAGTAAATACATCTCCCGCAATCTTAACCGATTTATCACACACAATTCCAGAAAGGGCAATAACCGCAATTTCAGTAGTTCCACCACCTATGTCTACAATCATGTTTCCTTTTGGCTGCATGATGTCAACGCCAATACCAATGGCTGCTGCCATAGGCTCGTGAATCAAATAGACTTCTTTTCCATTAACACGCTCTGCAGATTCTCGAACGGCGCGCATCTCCACTTCTGTAATACCAGATGGTATACAAATTACCATGCGAAGCGATGGCGTGAAAAAACGTTTTTTGAGCGAAGGGATATTCTTAATAAACAAGCTGATCATTTGCTCAGAAGCATTAAAATCAGCAATAACGCCGTCTTTTAGTGGACGTATCGTTTTGATGTTTTCGTGGGTTTTGCCTTGCATTTGGTTGGCTTCTTGACCCACAGCAATAATTTTGTCATTCCTTCTGTCTATAGCTACTATAGATGGACTGTCTACTACTACCTTATCATTGTGAATAATAAGCGTGTTAGCCGTACCTAAGTCGATAGCTATTTCTTCAGTCAAAAAGTCAAAAAATCCCATGTAATTGGTATTGGTATGTAATAATACGAATTAATGTTTAAAATGCCTTACCCCAGTCATGACCATTGCTAAATTATTTCCATTGCAATAGTCAATACTCAATTGGTCTTTGATAGACCCTCCAGGTTGAATTACGGCTACAATACCTGCTTTATTTGCAATTTCAACACAATCAGGAAAAGGGAAGAAGGCATCACTAGCCATAACTGCTCCAGTCAAATCAAAACCAAAATGCTTAGCTTTTTCAATGGACTGATTTAGCGCATCCACTCTTGAAGTTTGACCTGTTCCAGCTGCAAATAACTGTCCGTTTTTAGCCAAAACAATCGTGTTGGATTTGGTGTGTTTTGCAATTTTAGAAGCAAACAACAAATCGTCAATTTCCTGCGCAGTGGCTTTTCGTTCCGTGACTTCATCTAGCATAGACTTGTCGTCTGTTATTCCGTCGCGTTCTTGCACCAAATGTCCATTGAGGCAAGAGCGAACCAAAGTACTGGGTTGCGGATAGCTTTTTAAATCCAGCAAAATTCTATTCTTTTTTTGTTTTAGTACTTTCAAAGCATTGGCCTCAAAAGCAGGTGCAATAACGACCTCACAGAAAAGCGTGTTGATCTTTTCAGCAGTGGGTGGGTCTATGGTGGTGTTGGCAATTAGTACCCCGCCAAAGGCAGACACAGGATCGCCAGCAAGTGCGTCTGTATAGGCCTGTGATATGTTATCACGTGTAGCCAAACCACAAGCATTGTTGTGTTTTAAGATAGCAAAAGTTGGTGCATCATCTTTAAATTCTGCCATCAACTGTACTGCAGCATCAACGTCTAGGAGGTTGTTGTAGGAAAGCGCCTTACCGTGATGCTTGAAAAATACTTCGTCAAAATCTCCGAAGAAAGTTCCTTTTTGATGTGGGTTTTCGCCATAACGCAACACCTTGCCATCGTTGTAGCTTAGTTTTAGCGCATCGTTGTCTTCTTCAAAAAAGTTGAAAATATGTGTGTCGTAGTGTGAAGACACGCGGAATGCATTTGCGGCAAATTGTTTGCGGTCGGTCAATTCCGTTTTTCCATTTTTGCTTTCTAGCAGCGCTAGAAATGCATCGTAATCATCCACCGATGATACGCATAATACATCTTTGTAGTTTTTGGCAGCAGCACGAATAAGTGAAATCCCACCAATGTCTATTTTTTCAATAATGTCTGCTTCAGATGCTCCAGATTTGACGGTATCTTCAAATGGATATAAGTCCACCAACACAATGTCTAAATGTGGTATGCTGTATTGCGCCAATTCTTCTTGATCATTTTCATTTGATCTACGGTTGAGAATGCCGCCAAACACTTTTGGGTGCAAAGTCTTAACACGACCGCCTAAAATAGAGGGGTATGAAGTCAAATCCTCGACTTGAAGTACGGGAACACCCTGCGCTTCAATAAAGGCTGCAGTTCCACCTGTTGAGTAGAGTGTAATGCCCAATTCGTGCATCTTGGTAACGATGGGCGCAAGCCCCTCTTTGTTGAATACAGAAATAAGGGCGGATTTGGCTTGAATAGCGTCTTGCATGAAATAAAAATTGAAAGCACAAAAGTAGGAATTTTATCCCACTAAAAGTTCATTTTTGAGCGCAATAAATAAGCAGCAATCAGACGGTTTGCTTCCACTAAAAATACCTCGTCTTTTTTGTCAAAAGCAAGGGCTGTGTTGGAATCTACATCAATTTGCCCCACGTTTTTTCCTTTCATAAAAAGCGGCACCACAATTTCAGACTTCACGTCTATGCTACATGCAATATAGTTGTCTTGCTCAGACACGTCGTCTACCACAAAGTTTTGGTTACTCAAAGCAACCTGACCGCAGATTCCTTTTCCAAACGGGATTACGACATGGTCTGTTGGTTTTCCAGCAAATGCTTTTAGGTGGAGTTCTTTTTTTTCGGGCTTGTGAAAATAGAAGCCTACCCAATCGTAGGCAGGGAGTTTTTGCTGTATTTCAGCACAAACCCATCCCAACGCCTCTTGTGGGTCTGGATTTTGGTTTAAACGCTGGGCAATATGTTCAAGAAGGGATTTGTACATAAAAAAACTGCCCCATAAAGGGGCAGCATATAATGGATTGTTTACATCATGCCTGGCATGCCTCCACCACCCATAGGCGGCATAGCGGCAGCTGGCGAATCTTCTTTAATGTCGACCAAGGCACATTCTGTAGTTAGAATCATCCCAGCTACAGAAGCAGCATTTTCAAGTGCAATTCGCGTCACTTTCTTGGGGTCAATGATTCCTTTTTCTTGCATATTGCCATAGGTGTCTGTTTTGGCATCGTATCCAAAGTTGTTTTCGCCTTCAATGACTTTAGCAACTACCACAGAACCTTCACCGCCTGCATTTCCAACAATGGTGCGTAGGGGTGACTCGATGGCTTTAGAGACGATTTGAACACCGGTTTGCTCATCTGCATTTGCGCTTTTGAGTTTGCTTAAACTTGGCAATGCTTGTAGCAGTGCTACACCACCACCAGAAACAATACCTTCTTCAACGGCAGCTCTTGTAGCGTGTAATGCATCGTCAACGCGATCCTTTTTTTCTTTCATCTCAACTTCGGAAGCTGCACCTACATAAAGTACCGCAACACCTCCTGAAAGCTTGGCAAGTCGTTCTTGTAATTTTTCTTTGTCGTAGTCAGAAGTTGAAGCCTCAATTTGAGACTTGATTTGATTGACACGTGCTTTGATATCGTCAGTGTTACCTGCGCCATTCACAACTGTGGTGTTGTCTTTGTCAATGGTAACCTTTTCAGCGTTACCCAACATGTCAATGGTTGCATTTTCAAGCGTAAATCCACGGTCTTCAGAAATAACTGTTCCTCCAGTCAAAATAGCAATGTCTTCTAACATGGCTTTTCTTCTGTCACCAAAACCGGGTGCTTTAACAGCTGCTATTTTAAGCGAGCCGCGAAGTTTGTTGACTACAAGTGTTGCCAAAGCCTCTCCGTCTACGTCTTCTGCGATAACCACTAAGGGTTTACCACTTTGCGCAACAGGCTCTAAAACAGGAAGCAAGTCCTTCATCGTAGAAATCTTTTTGTCATACAATAGAATGTATGGCGATTCCATGTCTGCTTCCATTTTGTCTGAATTGGTAACAAAGTATGGTGATATATAACCACGGTCAAATTGCATTCCTTCAACGATGTCAACTGTAGTATCGGTTCCTTTGGCCTCTTCTACCGTAATAACACCCTCTTTTCCTACTTTTTCAAAAGCCGCCGTAATCAACTCCCCGATGGTGGCGTCGTTGTTGGCTGAAATAGATGCTACTTGTTTGATTTTTTCAGATGAGTTGCCTACTTCAACAGCTTGTTTGTTAAGGTCAGCAACTATGGCTTCAACAGCTTTGTCAATGCCTCGCTTAAGGTCCATGGGATTGGCGCCTGCAGCAACATTTTTAAGTCCTTCTTTAACAATGGCTTGTGCAAGTATGGTTGCCGTTGTTGTTCCATCACCAGCGAGGTCGTTGGTTTTGGAAGCTACTTCTTTTACCATTTGCGCACCCATATTTTCAAGGGCGTCTTCAAGCTCTACTTCTTTAGCAACACTAACACCATCTTTGGTTACCTGTGGGCCACCAAAAGATTTGCCAATGATTACGTTTCGGCCCTTAGGCCCAAGCGTTACTTTAACTGCGTCTGCAAGTGCGTCAACGCCGCGCTTAAGTCCGTCGCGTGCTTCTATGTCAAATTGAATTTTTTTTGCCATGATAATGTTTTATGAAATGGTTCCTAGAATGTCGCTTTCGCGCATGATGATATAATCGCCACCGTCTAATTTTAGTTCTGTACCGGCATATTTGCCATACAATACGGTATCGCCCACCTGAACAGTGATGGCATCGTCTTTAGTTCCTGGTCCTGTAGCTACTACAGTTCCTTTTTGTGGTTTTTCTTTAGCTGTATCTGGAATGATAATTCCTGATGCGGTAGTCGTCTCTGCAGCCAATGGTGCAATTACGACGCGATCAGCCAAGGGTTTGATATTGATTGTACTCATGTCTAAAATTTAATTTTTAATTATTCAGCATCAATTGTGCCATAGCAAAAAACAAGAAAAAAGGAGTCAAAAAACTGACAGCTTGACATTTTAATCCTCGCCGTCTGTTAGTGGTAACTCGGGAAGTTCCTCTGGAATTTCTTCTGGAATAGCTTCCGGAATGCTTTCCTCAATTGCTGTTTCATCAATAAGGGTAGACTCACTCGTATTTGTCGGCATGCTAATCATGGAATTGGATATCAGAATTAGAACCAATAATAATGTAGCAAGCACCCAAGTACTTTTGTCTAGAAAGTCGGTCGTTTTTTGAACGCCTCCAAGTTGTTGAGAGCTACCACCAAATGCAGATGAAAGACCACCGCCTTTGGGGTTTTGAACCATTACCACTAGGATTAGCAAAAAGCAAACGATGATGGTTAGTACTAGAAAAATGGAAAATGTACTCATATTAACTTTGGTTTTGTGCTTTCTTAATTTCTTTAATTTGGTCTGCAAATAAACTACTTTTTTCTGGATATTTCAATGCCAATATCTCATAGGCGTTTATTGCGTTTTTAAATTTCCCTTGCTTGACATAGATCTTTGCCAAGGTCTCCGTCATCAGCGATTTGTCATCAAATTGCTGTTTTTGCGTTAGGTCTACAGTTTTCTTTTTGTCTTTTACCAAACCAATTTTAGGGGTATCGGTAATGAATTTGTCAATGAGCCGCTCTTGATTTGTTTCCTTTGGCAGGGAATCATCTACTTGGTGTAGCCAATCCACAAACGACATGACCTCGTCTGCTGCACGACTTTGTTTCGCAAGTGTAATACGTTCTGCTTCACCTGCAGGCGATTTGATTAGGTGTAGTCTGTTTTTGGTATGTACCGCACAAGATGCTAAAAAAGAAGGTGCCTGCTTTTGGATATGCTTTTCGGCAATTTGCCAACCCAAGTGGTGTAGGGCTTGAAAATAGGGGTACTGCTGTATGAGTGTTTCTACACGGCTTAGCGTTGCTTCTGGGTCATCGTGTCCCTGCTCACGTAATTTTGTCAAATATGTATGTTCGCTGTTTACCATTTTGCCAACGATTCATTAAAAATATCTTGGGTAATGCGCTCGAACAGTATTTCGTGTGCTTCAGATTGTATTGTTTGAACTTGAGTGGCAGCATCAAAATCATAGAAGAAACTAAACTTCTTTTCAAAGTCGTCTTCGTCGTTGAGGGTGTTGAAATAACGCACGTTAACGCCCATGGTAAGTCTGTTTTGCGCTGCAGTTTCTTGAGCCGTTGCAGTCATCGGAGTTACCCGATAAGTTACAATTTCCCCTTCATAAATCAAGTTCCCATTGACATTTGTCAGATCTAAGTTGGTTTGATTGAGTAACATTTCTTCGACAGCATTTGTAAAATCACGGTCAAGACCTGGTTCAAAAACGGAACCCACCTCATTGGCAGCATTATTTACAAAAAAGTTGACTTGCACTGTTTCTGCACCCTCTGGAATAGAAGCCCCCGTGAAGGAATAATACTTGCACCCCACGAGCAATACAAAAATCAAAACAATGCCTTTTTTCATATTATTTGTCTAAATCAAATTGTTTAATCTTTCGGTAGAGTGTGCGCTCCGAAATACCTAATTCTGCTGCTGCAGCCTTTCTTCTGCCCTTGTTACGTTCCAATGCTTTAACGATTAGTTCTAGCTCTTTGTCTTGTAAAGATAGGGTTTCTGCTTCTTCAATTTCTTCCGCATACTCATATCGGTCATTAAAATCTTGTGGCACTGGCTTGGCAGCATTAGTGGTTTGCAGCTGGTAGGGTTCTTCTTCAGCAGGTTTGTCTCCGTATATTTTTTCAATTAATCCCTCATGTTGGGTTTTCGCTTGGTCCATGCTCGAGGTATTCATGAGCTCGTGCGTTAGTTTTTTAAGATCGTTGAGGTCAGCTTTCATGTCAAAAAGCACCTTGTATAGAATTTCGCGTTCTGAAGAAAAATCACCACCGGATTCTTTTTGGTCAATAACCGCAGGCAAGTTCGCTTTTGTCGCAGGCAGGTATAGCCTTAAAATTTGCACATTAATATTTCTTTCTTGCTCCAAAACAGATAGCTGCTCGGCAATGTTGCGCAGCTGCCGGATATTTCCAGCCCATGGTTGTTGCTCAAGTAATGCCTGTGCCTTGTCGTCTAAGCGAACGGTAGGCATGCGGTATTTTTGTGCAAAGTCGGCAGCAAACTTTCGAAACAATAAGTGAATATCACCTTTTCTGTCTCTGAGCGGCGGCAGGTTAATTTCAACCGTACTTAGCCTGTAGTATAAATCTTCTCTAAATTTTCCTTTGTGAATAGCTTCTAGCATATGTACATTGGTTGCTGCTACCACGCGTACATCCGTTTTTTGCACTTTAGAAGACCCCACTTTTAAAAACTCACCGTTTTCCAAAACCCGAAGCAGCCTTACTTGGGTAGATAGCGGTAGCTCTCCAACTTCATCCAAAAATATAGTGCCACCATTGGCTACTTCAAAGTAACCACTGCGCGTTTGGGTGGCTCCCGTAAAGGCCCCTTTTTCGTGCCCAAACAATTCAGAATCTATGGTTCCTTCTGGAATAGCACCACAGTTAACCGCAATATACTTACCGTGTTTACGGTTCGACAATTGATGAATGATGCGTGGAAAAATTTCTTTACCTACACCAGACTCTCCCGTTACCAAAACTGAAATTTCAGTGGGCGCCACACGTAGACCCTTCCCAATGGCAAAATTGAGTTGGGGATCATTGCCAATGATGCCAAAACGTTGTTTTATATTTTGAACATTATCCATGATGATGATGTTTTTGAGTTGGGCCATAACCTACAGCAGTGCCAATAAGTGTTGCAGATGTGCAGGAGTCAACAATAACAGATACAAAATCACCTATTTTATAATCGTCTTTTGGGAAAACGACAACGGTGTTTTGTTGTGCCCTTCCGCTCCATTGCTGTTCAGATCGTTTAGATGTTTTTTCGATAAGTACCTCTACTGTTTTTCCTAGTTGTTGCTCATTTCGGATGCGCCCGTGTTTCTGTTGCATATCCACAATTTCCTGAAGCCTTCTCTTTTTGATATCATCTGGAATATTGTCTTCTAGTTTTTTTGCAGCAGGGGTGCCGGGTCGCTCGGAGTACATAAACATAAACCCAAAATCATAGGTTACATATTCCATAAGACTTAGGGTGTCTTTATGGTCTTGTTCTGTTTCGTTGGGAAAACCAGCAATCATGTCTTGGGAAATACCACAATCAGGCAATAGACGCTTTATGTCGTCAATTAATGCCATGTATTCCTCACGTGTGTGTTGGCGGTTCATTGCTTTAAGCACGTCATTACTCCCAGATTGAACGGGGAGATGGATGTAGTTGCAAATGTTAGGGTGCTTGGCCATGATGTGAAGCACGTCTCGCGTCATGTCTTGTGGATTAGACGTAGAAAAACGAATGCGAATTCCTGGATGTGCCTGTGCTACCAAGTCCAATAAATGATGAAAGTGAACGGCAGTTTTTTGTTGCAGTGGGCTAGCTTTTTGAAAGTCTTTTTTAGGACCACCACCATACCAAAGGTAACTATCGACGTTTTGCCCCAGAAGGGTAACTTCTTTAAAGCCATTTTCGGCGAGATTGCTCACTTCGGCTAAAATACTTTTTGGGTCTCGGCTACGCTCACGTCCACGCGTAAAAGGTACTACGCAGAACGTACACATATTGTCACAACCACGTGTGATGGAAACAAAGGCTGTTACCCCATTGGATTGCAAGCGTACAGGCTGCACATCGCCGTATGTTTCTTCTTTTGAAAGAATAACATTAACAGCGTCTCTGCCTGATTCAACTTCTGCCACAAGATTTGGAAGGTCTTTGTAGGCATCGGGTCCAACTACCAAATCCACAATTTTTTCTTCTTCCAAAAAAGCACTTTTCAATCGTTCAGCCATACATCCCAAAACGCCAACTTTTAGATTGGGGTTGGATTTTTTTGCTTTTTGAAAAGTGGTAAGACGTTTGCGAACAGTCTGCTCTGCCTTGTCTCTAATAGAACAAGTATTGACCAGAATTAGGTCAGCTTCATTAAGTTCGTTGGTTGTTTGATAACCGGCCTTTCCCAATATGGATGCAACAATCTCACTATCCGAAAAATTCATTTGACAGCCGTAGGATTCGATAAACATCTTTTTTGCGCCCTTGTTGTTTGAACCTTTAGAAACGGTCAGTACCTCGCCATTGTAGGCATTTGGGTTTTTAGTATCAACAACTGGCGTATTCGGCATGTGTTTATTTTTTCGAGCATACAAAAGTACAAAATATCATCGAAATTGACATTTTGTCAGGTGTTTGTCAATGCAATACCGCAAGTTTTTTAAAACAGGAGATATTTTCCATTAAAATTAGCGAGATAAAACCAAAATTATATCTGATGTTGTAGCAGTTAAGGGCCATGCTTTAAAACCACGTCTTTTGATGAAAAAACATGCTGCTCTGAAGCTTTTTTATCAGTAAATACGGCTTTACAATTTTTACAAAACATAAATTCGCCTACTTTTGTTGCTTTAATTTCTATCAATGTCCAAGAATTTAGTCATCGTTGAATCACCCGCAAAAGCCAAAACAATTGAAAAGTTTTTGGGTGATAAATTCAAAGTAGTGTCTAGCTATGGGCACATCTCCGATCTTCCCGCCAAGGAATTGGGTGTTGATGTAGCGGGCGATTTTAGTCCAAACTATATTGTAAACGACGACAAGAAAAAGGTGGTACGGGAACTACGCACATTGGCTAAAAAAGCAGAAACCATTTGGCTGGCTAGTGATGAAGACCGAGAGGGAGAAGCCATTGCCTGGCACCTAGCACAACAACTCGACCTAAATCAACAGAGTACCAAACGCATTGTTTTTCACGAAATCACAAAGGATGCCATTCAGAATGCCATCCAACACCCAAGATCAATCAATCAACATTTGGTAGACGCACAACAAGCACGTCGTGTCTTAGATCGATTGGTGGGTTATGAACTTTCGCCCATACTGTGGCGCAAGGTAAAAGGGGGTCTTTCTGCTGGTCGTGTACAATCGGTTTCGGTTCGTATCATTGTGGAGCGCGAACGTGAAATTGAAGCCTTCACTCCTAAAGCATCGTATAAAATTCATGCTATTTTTCTGACGGGTTCAGGAAAAGCCATTAAAGCATCTTCTGCTGCTACTTACGAAACTGCGGAGGAGGCAAATGCCTTTTTATCACAAAACATCGGTGCTGCTTTCGCAGTGTCAAATTTGGAAAAAAAGCCAGCGAGCAAATCGCCAACGGCACCTTTTACCACCTCGACCTTGCAACAGGAAGCTTCTCGAAAACTTGGTTTTTCGGTTAGTAGAACCATGTCAAATGCCCAGCGTTTGTATGAGGCAGGGCACATTACCTATATGCGAACCGACAGTGTTAACCTTTCTAAGCAGGCCCTTAACGAAGCACGTGAGGTCATCACCAATTCATATGGGCCCGATTACGCACAAACACGTGTGTTTAAAACAAAAAATAAGGGCGCACAAGAGGCCCACGAGGCCATACGCCCAACCAAACTACTAGCTAGGATGCGCGTTGATGCTGCACCCGACGAGCAGCGACTGTATGAATTGATTTGGAAAAGGACCGTAGCCTCTCAAATGAGCGATGCCAAATTGGAGCGAACCGTTATTCAGATTAGCAACGACAAGCACGATAAGAAATTTACTGCTCGTGGTGAGGTGGTTACTTTTGAAGGATTTCTTAAGGTGTATTTTGAAGGAAAAGACGAAGAGGAAGATGCGCAAGAGGGCTTGTTGCCAAAAGTTAACCAAGGCGAGCAATTAGACGCCAAAACGATAACAGCGACGGAAAGATTTACCAGACCTCGGGCCCGCTACACAGAGGCTTCTCTTGTAAAGCGTTTGGAAGAGCTGGGTATTGGACGCCCTTCAACTTATGCACCGACAATTACAACGATTATCAATCGTAAATACATTGAAAAAGGAACTGTTGAGGGCGATGAAAGAAAATACACCCAACTGGTTTTGATGCAAAATGACATTAAAAAAGAAATACTCAGCGAACGTGTTGGTTCTGAAAAAGGCAAATTGGTTCCTACTGACGTAGGGATGCTGGTCAATGATTTTTTAGTAAAGAATTTCCCGCGTGTTGTAGATTATAATTTTACCGCTGAAGTAGAGCAAAGCTTTGATTCGATAGCATTAGGAAATGAAGATTGGAAAAGCATGATGAAATCATTTTACAAAGATTTCCATCCTGTTGTTGAAGATGTTAAGGAAAATGCACAGCGTGAAATAGGCGAACGTATATTAGGCGTTGACCCAAAAACGGGACGCCAGCTTAGTGTTCGTTTAGGGAAGTTTGGTGCCATGGCTCAAATAGGAACTGCTGAAGAGGAAGAAAAACCCTTGTTTGCTAGTTTGCACCCCGATCAACAACTGACAAAAATCACTTTTGAGGAGGCGTTAGACTTGTTTAAACTCCCCTTGCATTTGGGTGAATTTGATTCCGAAGCTGTAGAGGTTAACAATGGGCGTTACGGTCCTTATGTGCGTCACGGCAAAACATTTATCTCACTACCAAAAGGAAAAAACCCGTTGACCACTACGCTTGAAGAAGCCATTGAATACATTAAGGAAAAGCGCATTGCCGATGCACCCATTGCTACTTACGAAGAACTCCCGGTTACTAAGGGTGTTGGACGATTTGGTCCTTTTATCAAATGGAATGGCTGGTTTGTCAATGTTTCAAAAAAATACGATTACGATAATTTGACAGATGCAGATATTGCCCAATTAATTGAGGACAAGAAGAAAAAAGAAGCAGAACGCGTTGTTCACAATTGGGAAGATGAAGGCGTAAGAGTTGAAAAAGCACGTTGGGGCAGACACAATATCATTAAAGGCAAGCAAAAAGTCGAACTTCAAAAAACGATTGATGTGTCGGAAATGACGCTAACTCAGGCGATGTCTTACCTTGAGAAACAAAAACCCAAGAAGAAAAAGCGTACCAAAAAGAAATAAAGGTGGATTTTGACTTTTTAAATCCTATTGATGACCGACTCTTGGCGCACAACCTAATGCTGCCAGAGCAAGTTATAGGGCGCAACCTTCTTATTCACACCCAAAAAGACGGAATTCCAGAATTGACAGAAATACGTGTTGCTATGGTGTCGCTAGAGCCACGGTTGGTCAAAGGAGAACCATTGCATTTGCGTTTTCGACAACAATTCTATCAACTTTTCGCTGGAAATTGGGATTTTGCATGTGCTGACCTTGGTGTGTTGCACAGTGGCGACCATCCCAAAGACACCTTATTTGCACTAAAAACATTGGTGAAAGAACTGCATCAGCGCAATATTCTTACAATTGTTGTTGGGGGAGAGCAGGAAAATACACTTGGCATGTTTAGGGGGCTCAGTGGTATGAACACTTATGTGAACTTAACTTCAATTGATGCACGCCTTGATTTTGGAGAGCCTGGCGTTTTGGTTTCAGATGATAGTTATATGTCAAAAATTATTACCGAGAAACCAAATAACTTAAAGCAGTTTACCAATCTTGGTTACCAATCATATTACGTTTCTCAGGAAGAGTTGGACCTCATGCAAAAGCTCTTTTTTGATGCCTATCGCCTAGGGGATTTATCGGCTGATATACACGAGTCTGAACCGATTTTAAGAGATACAGATATTCTTTCTGTCGATTTGAGTTCGGTAAAAGCAAGCGAATTAGACCATCCCAAAGGATTGCCCAATGGCTTTGATGGCGCGCAAATTTGTAAGCTCATGCGCTACGCGGGCTTGAGTGATAGACTAAGCGTTTTGGGTGTTTTTAATATTTCAGACAGCCTAAGAACAGACCAGTTGCTCGCACAAATGATATGGTATGTGCTTGAGGGATATTGTCATCGTGTGAACGAATATCCGTTTTCAACACACGAAGTTTGTACAAAATTCGTTGTTCCACAAGAACAAGCAGAATTGATTTTTTATAGAAGTGAGAAAAGTCAACGTTGGTGGATTGAGGTCCCAAAAGAAGGTAAACATAATAATAATGACCAAGTTACGTTATTACCATGTGCTGAAAAAGACTACCGATTGGCCCAAAAAGGAGAAATTCCTAGCCGTTGGTGGAAATCAGTTAAGCGAAGTATGCATTAAATTCCATATTTTTGGTGCAATGCTTTTGGTATAAGGTTAACAATATTTAAAATTTAATGAAAAAGGTACCGCTATTTTTTCTTGCCGCATTGACCCTAATTGGTTGTGGTAAATCCAACCAAGGTGAGCTAGTCGGTGTGAAGCAAAAGAAGTTTTACCCCCAGAAGCCTCATGGAATGGCTTTAATTCCTGGCGGCTCATATATCATGGGGTCTTCAGATGAAGATATTATTGCTTCCAATGACAATCCAACGCAAACGGTGACCTTGCGTTCCTTTTGGATGGATGAAACCGAAATCACCAATGCTGAATACATGCAGTTTGTAGAGTGGGTTAAAGATTCCATCATCAGAACAGAGCTAGCTAAAGCAGCATTGCTCAATGGTGGTTATTTCTCTGTTTCAGAATTCCCTACTTCTGATGAAGAATTTGAAACCAACCCCATACTTGAATATCTTCCTGGTTATGATATGGATGCGCTTGAAAACGACAATGAGGATGAAAAAAGTGGGTATCAACAATTTTTAGAAGAAAACTTTTCGGACGTCGTTTCAAACTATTATGAAACAGAAGATGCTCCAGACAACGAATTTCATTATCACCTTCCACTTAATAAAGACGTAGATATCATTAAAGATCGCGAGGATTACCCAGATGTTGATTATGCGCGTGTTTTTGAAGAGATAATATATTTACCAGAAAAAGAGTGGTTTAACGGGGAACCTGCTATAGACACCAAGCTTCTTAAGTATCGTTTTACAAGTGTTGATTTAAGCAACGCTATTAAAAATCCTGATAGCGCTCGATCAAGTTTTGCTCGACATGAAGTATATGAAATTTATCCAGATACCACAGTTTGGATTAAAGACTTCAAATACAGCTACAATGAGCCCATGCACAACGACTACTTTTGGCATCAAGCCTATGCTACTTTCCCAGTTGTTGGTATAACATGGAATCAGGCTAGAGCCTTTGCAAACTGGCGAACAAAAACTAGAAATGACTATTTGCGCAGTAGAAAAAAGCGTAAGTCTACAACAGGAAAGTTTAGATTACCTACCGAATCTGAATGGGAATTTGCAGCTCGAGGCGGACTGGAATCTGCCATCTATCCTTGGGGAGGTCCTTACCTTACCGATGACCGTGGCTGTTTTATGGCTAATTTCAAACCCAGACGTGGTGATTATGCTGCTGACATGTCTTTATACACTGTAGAGGTAGATTCATATGAGCCTAACGATTACGGACTCTATAATATGTCTGGTAACGTTTCAGAGTGGACAAATTCAACGTACTCCAAAGATACTTACGATTTTGTTTCATCCGTAAACCCTAACTATTCTAACATTACTGATGAACAAAAAGTAATCCGAGGGGGCTCGTGGAAAGATGTTGCCTACTATTTACGGGTTGCGACAAGAGATTACGAATATGCCGATAGTGCCCGAAGTTATTTGGGCTTCCGTTTAGTAAGAGACTATTTAGGCGCTAACGACTCACAACAACAATAAATTATTATGAATAAAAAGAAATTTCCAATACCTGAAAATATAATTGAGCTTCTATTTGGAGCGGGTGCATCTGTAGTTATTATTGGTGCATTGATGAAAATCACGCACTTCAATTCTGATTTTATATCAGGAAATACCATGCTTACTATCGGTTTGGTAACAGAGGCTTTTATCTTTCTTATTGCTGGTTTTAGAGGTTATGTTTTGTTAAGTGAAGACGCACCTGCTGCAGGTTCTGAAGATGCAACAGACTTATCTGATATTGCTGTTGAGGCAGCAGCATTGAAGACAGCCTATCAAAATGCGACATCACAATTAGAGACATTAGGCACAAGCCTTAGCAGTGCGGTAAGCGCAACAGGGTCACTGGAAGTCCCTGCTGATTTGCCTGAAAACATGACAAGCTTGAATAGCAATGTTGCACAAACGAATCAAGCATTAGAGCAGTTATCTGCAGCTTACAATGCCACAACAGAAGCTGTTGCAACGGAACCAAAAGCACATAGCGAGGTAGTTGCCAATATGAATGCATTGCACGCTGAATTGGCGACAATGAAAAATATGGTTTCAGACCTTAATGCCAAATACGCCGACATTTTAGGCGCAATGAAAAACTAAATATGGCTGGAGCTAAACAGGATACTCGGCAGAAAATGATCAATATGATGTACTTGGTATTCATCGCTATGTTGGCGTTGAATATAAGTAAGGAAGTATTGGCTACACTGGGTGTAATTAACGATGATATCGCTGCTGCAACCCAAGATTTGGTTATGGATAGTGATGAGAAATACGATTTGTTCAGCAACAACAGTAATAATGAATATTACAAAGTTGCTGCCCAAAGCACCCCTCAAATAAAATCCATAGCTGATGCATACTACAATTATATTGATACGCTGAAAAATCGCTTGATAAACACAGGTAAAAACGGTTATCGTATTAGTCGTGAGGACAGAGCCACTGGAGTGATTGATTCCATTGTAGATTATCAAGTAATGGACAAATCTCAGTATTTAGACGAAATGTTTTTTGCTGGTGATCAATATTCCGAAGCTGGTCAGGAGTTTGTTGATCAATTTTCAAATTTCCCTGCTAAAATCCAGCAAGTGCTGGATGCTTTTTTAGCAGCTGACGCAGAAAAAGACACGCCTACAGAAGACGCTCCCGAAGGAGAGTACGCTGACTTTGACTTTTCTTTTTTAAATGATTTATTCACGCGCTTTGCCTATTCCGAAATGGTTTTAAATAGAGAAGGTAAGCAACAACCTTTTCTAGAGTACAACTATAAAGGTTTCCCATTAATTGCTTCATTATCTAAACTCACCAAAATCCAATCTGATATTCGATTTGTTGAGAATAAAATTTTGGAGAATATGTTGAGTACCATCAATGCGCACGAGGGTGGACTTAACAAATACCAAACACTTTTAGAAACGTCTAAATCGTCTTACTATACAAGTGAATTGGTTGATGCTTCTATTGTAATGGGTAAAAAAGATTCGAACTTTAAACCCAACAGAGTTGAGCTTTCGCTTAACGACCGACCAATGCGTCAAGGTAGAGACTTCGAAATTGCTGCGGGTGGTGTCCAGCTTAAGAAACGCTTTAGTACTCCGGGCTCTTATAAGTTGACCGGAAAGCTCTTTTTCGAACGTAACAATAAAGAACAATCTGTAGATGTAGCGCAAGTAATATCTGTAATTGACAAGCCTAATGACGCTGTTATTTCTGCTGATCAAATGAAGGTTGTGTATCGCGGATTGCCTAACGATTTGTCTATTTCAATCCCTGGTATTCCAAACAATAAATTAAGCGTTCGTGCCACCAACGGTAAAGTACGCCGTAATGGATTAAAATTTGAGGCTATTCCAGATGGAGATAAAGTAGGTGAGAGCATGCGTATTTTTGTTTCTGGAGAAATTAATGGATCGACCATTAACGCACCTGGGCAAGACTTTAGAATTAAACCATTGCCTCCTGCCCTAGGTTCTATTGATTTGGGTGAGCGTCTTGGTAAATTCAACAGTGGTGAAATCATCAGAGAATATGTTCCGTCTGGTACCATTGCTGCTAAATTTCCTGATGACTTTGATTACAACCTGAATGTAACCGTAAAGCGCTTTAATATCAAAGTAGGTAGTAGAGCGGCTATTCCAATTAATTCTAATAGAATTAAAGACTCTCGCGTTATTCGTTCTTATTTGGATAATGCATCACGGGGAGATATTATTTTTGTTTATAACATTGAAGCTCAGGTAAAAACGGAAACCCAAGTTATAGACGATATTAAAGTAACAGACTTTGCCTTAACCATTAAGTAATGAAAAAGTATCTAAATCCTGTTTTCTTGTTTATGTGCTGCAGCATGTTCTTGCAAGCGCAAGTCAATGTGCTCAACGCTGACCAGCCAAGTGAAATAGGTGTGTTGTCAGATGAGCAAAAGTTAGAATTATCAGAGAAGAAGTATTTACAATATCCTTATGTAGATGATAAAGATATCATGTGGAGTAAGGTTGTCTATGAAGAAATAGACTTATCTGAAAAATTCAATCACCCTTTGTTTTTTCCTAAAGATGGTCTTTACACGAGCGAGCGTAAATCTCTTTGGCGTACCATAAGGGAGGCAATCCTCGATGGAAGAATTCATGACATTTATAATGATGCAAACCCCAATTTTACGGAGCTTTTTGATAAGGAAACATACTTAAAGCGTCTTGAAAATCGTGATGGACCAGAAGTTGTGCCCTTAAAGTCTATGGATATTACTTCATATAAAATTAAAGGTATCTGGTATGTTGATAAGCGTATAGGCGAAATGCGTTATCGATTATTAGGCATTATGCCACGCGGTAAAGACATGAACAATTTGGCTAATGATGAGCCCGTTGATTTATTTTGGTTGTGGTACAAGGATTTACGCCCTGTCCTTCATGCTCAACTCGTTTTTGATGATAGAAATAATGCAAGTCGTGTTACTTTTGACCAACTACTAACTTCAAGAAGATTTACTGCGCGCATATATGCCCTTGACAATGTCTTTAATGACAGACCGGTTGATCAATATGTTAACGACCCATTTATGCAGTTGATAGAGTCAGAGCGTCTTAAAAACGTAATTCGAGACTTTGAGCAAGACCTTTGGTCTAACTAATTAATCAAAACCCACGCCTGTGGGTTTTTTTATGCAACATGACGTACTTATTGTAGGCTTTGGTCTCGCTGGTTGGGCGCTGACAGAGGTTTTGAAGCATGAGGGGAAGTCATTTGTTGTTTTTAATGCAGAAAAAAAATCAAGCTCTAGTGTAGCTACTGGCATTTACAACCCTGTTGTTTTAAAGCGGTTCACAGCGGTTTCTCATGCCCAAGAATTAATGGATTTCTCCATTCCTTATTATGCTGACACAGCCAACGGCAACTTTCAGCATCCCATGTCTATATACCGTGTGTTTGCCAAAGCCGCTGAACAAAACAATTGGATGGAGGCTTTAGATAAGCCCGTCTTAAGCCCCTATATGACCAGCGATATACAAAACCATGACATTAATAAT